>JBEGIR010000014.1 GCA_040224245.1 Puniceicoccaceae bacterium
GACGACTCTGGAGGAGCAGGAACGCCTGGATGAGGCGAAAAAAATTCTCGCAAAAGTGAATCTGCAGGCCCAACCCAAGGTCCTGATCGAACTCAACCGACTGGCTCGTTCGGAAGAAGTCAATTTTGACGTGGTTGCAGACCTGATCTCACAGGATGTCAGCTTGTCGGCAAAAATGCTCAAGCTGGCCAGCTCTCCAATGTATTCACGCGGGCAAAAATTCGGTTCGGTGCAAGAGGCACTGATGGCCATCGGATTTGAGGAGTTTCGCAACTGTTTCACTTCTGTGACTCTCAGTGATTTCATGTCGCAGGTGGGCTACCCTTATAAAGGCTTCTGGGACCACTCCCGGAGAGTGGCTGTGCTGTGCCGGGAACTTGCGAACCTGTTGGCGCGCAGGGTGGTAGATCTTGCTTACACACTCGGGCTTTTTCACGACGTGGGGGCGGTGATCATCCCCCTCCACAACCGGGACTATGTGGAGCACATCCACCGGGCATTGCCGTTGTATTTTGGCATAACGGAACTGGAGTACAAAATGGTGAAGACCAATCACTGTGCTGTGGGGGAATTGTTTTGCCGAAATTGGGGTTTGCACGAAGACATACTGGCTGCGCTTCGGTATCATCACCGTCCCGAGATGGATGCTTCACTTTCGAAAGGAAGCAAATCCCTCAAGGCTATTTTGCAGCTGGCCGAACTCTACAACGACAAATGGGATGCGGGGTCCGAGCTGCTCGCGCCCTTTGAGAAATCAAAGGAAACACTGGCCAATATTGGTGATGTTCTGGGACGTGATCCTGAAGAACTGCAGGATCTGGAATCCGAACTTCAACAACGGGTTCAGGATAACCTTGCCGCGATGGGATCGTGATGATGGCACACCGGTGCAGGGTTGCGGCATGGGATGACGCATGCGTTGTTCGGAAGTCGAGCGCTCGTGCTTGATTTTTGAGAGGCTTTCTGTATGGATTAACCGTTTGATTGTGGTTTTTTCGGATCGAACTCCCGTTTTTCGACGGGCGATATTTCGGTTTGAGGAGTTCACGGTGTTCCGCTTTTTGATGTATGTAATCTGAATCTGCCATGTCGCGTTACCCCTGTTTCTGGAAAGTGGCAGGCCTTTTCTTGCTGAGTTTTCTGCAAGGTAGTGCCTCTCCCACACAGTATTATGCCCAGGTTTATACCGAAATTCTTGGTCGAACCCCGACACCAGCAGAATGGGTGGCAAACGAGTACCGTTTTACAGCGGAATCCATCAGTGTGGAGAATGCCCGCAGCGTGATTGTTTCACTGTTGCAGTCGACGGAGTTCTCCCGCCTGGGCTATACCCCCACTGAGAAAGCATTTGTGCTATATCGCAGCATCCTGCTTCGCGAACCCAGCGCGTTGGAACTGACATCGGCAGCCAATCAGCTTGGCGGCAGTGCAGCTGTTGCGACTGTGGCATCCAACATGATGAACTCAGCGGAATTCCGCAACCTTCTGCTTGGTCCCGTGAAAAGTGCCCGTCCCCACTCGTGGGTGAATTCCGGACCCAGTGAACGTTCGCTCATCGGAACTGGTGGACTTGGGAATATCACGGGTGCACAGCTTCAGGCCGCTCTTGATGCGGCCTCGCCGGGAGAAACGGTATTTCTTTCACGTGGAGCACTGGTACGCACGCATCAACCGCTTATCATTCCAGCCGGGGTCACGCTCGCAACATATGATAGTGGTTCGACGGATCGCATTTTCCGAGTGCGCAAGGCCTATGGAGCAATGGGGCGCATAGTGCGTGCGGGCATGTTTGCCAGACCGATGATCGAAATCATGCCGGGTGGCCGATTAATCGGTGTGTGGGTCGATGGGCGCCGGAGCCAACTGCGGGTGAATGACCCGACGCTGCGCAACGTAAATTTGTCCCGACAGGAACGCTTTTTTGACTCTCATAACATTCTGGTTCGTGGTGGCTTGACGGGGGATCAGGTTACGGAAGTTTCCTTTTGCAAGGTTTCGGATTCGACGGGGTGGACTTCGATTCATGCGCTCGGACATGATGGTGGAGTCGGTGTGGGGTTTTCAAAAATAGACAACAATTTGATCACCTGTTACTCATCCAATCGCGACCTTGAAGAGTCGTTTTTCACCGACGGAATCAGCAATGCCAGCTCAGATGGTGTGATCATCAACAACGACATCGTCGATCCTTCCGATGTTGGTATCGTGATCTTCAACCCCGGCATGGTTACCGGGCAGCGTTCCCACGTGGTGGGCAACGACATCCTTTTTGCCGGAGTTGAAGGTTGGGGCGGCATCACGATGGACCACTCAGTGAAGATCAATGATTTCTGCCTGGGTGTGAATCCTGATGGATTTTACAACTGCTTTGACGTCAGTAACCCTGCCATCACCTCTGATTTCACTGGCACCCTTATTCAGAACAATCTGATTTGGAGCAGCGATGATCGTTTTGTGAACGTGGGCATTTCTCTGGGGGTTCATTTGTGGGGGCTGCGCATGTTTGGCCAGGGAGGTCAGGTTCTGCAAAATCGACTCGGAACCCCATCGCAACCGCTCAATACGGGCGTGGGCATGGTAATTGCCGGAATCCGGGAACCCATTGTTCTGGAGAATGAGTTGCACCTGAAGCTCGATCAGAGCCTCATTTCCTGCTTCTCGACAGATCTATTGTTTGATCCGCTTTCCACGGCTTTGGGAGGGCCGCATTCGATGGTGCAGGAAGGATTCAAGGCCGGTGAAGCGTGGGGCATGTTGCGGGCGAAATCGAATGGATACATCTTTGGAGAATACAAGCTGCACCCGACTGGCACGGATGATCAGGCGATTGGAATGGAGCAGACACAAC
Source organism: Puniceicoccaceae bacterium (assembly GCA_040224245.1). Taxonomy (NCBI): domain Bacteria; kingdom Pseudomonadati; phylum Verrucomicrobiota; class Opitutia; order Puniceicoccales; family Puniceicoccaceae; species Puniceicoccaceae bacterium. Next base: position 2,849 of record JBEGIR010000014.1, read on the forward strand.
TCAAGGTGCTCGAACTCAACGGAACACGCCTGACGGACCGCTGGACCATTCTTCACTCCGAGCGGAATTTTGGAGACGGTTACCAGTATTACCTTCTCCAGAATCGGGGGAACCACCAGGTGATGGAAGCGACTGCTCCTGAAACCGTTAGCGTGCAGCCCTTTTCCGGACAACCCCAGCAATACTGGAGGTTTGAGCAACTTGAAGGCAGTGCTGCGGGTGCAGGAATGCGGCTGGTGAACCAGATGACCGGAGAATACCTTGGACGGGATGGATTCGGGCAAGTGTTCACTTCAGCCGTGGCAGGTGATGCGTCCTTCAACTGGAAATTTCAGCGCATTGAGGAACGCGGCTTTGATTTTGGCCAACCGGAGTTGATGTTCCTGAATCCATTGGGTGAAGTGTTTAAACTCTACCTTGAATCGACTCGCATTTTTGAGGATCGCAGTGCGGGTAACCCGGGAGTGACGTTGTCCCTCGATCTCTATTCGGATGATCGCAGTGGCTTCAAGCCGATCGGGCAGATGGATTTCAACCGGAATGGGCGCATGGACACCGTATACATCCGTCCGGATGGGGGCTTCTATGTCACTTTCATGACCGAGGATGGTTACACAACTGGCGGCAACATCGGAAACATGCGCACTCGCGAGACCTTTGGCTGGGATATCAGTCCACGGCTGGACTCGTGGGAAAAGCCCGTAGGCTTCATGGACATGGGCAACTCTTCAACCGAGGATCTCATCGTGATCGACCGTGAGGGTAATTTTGAGGTGGGATTTGTCACAGAGAACGGACTGGCAAACAGCAAGAAGCTGGTCAACGCCCGTGACATTGGGCTGAGTGGTGCCACTGCGGATCTGAACTCTCCGATCAAGTCGATTGGTTCCGGTGATTTTGATGGCGACCGCAAGCGAGAGCTTCTCTTTGTCGGCCCTTCAGGGGGGCTTTTCATTGTGAAATCATCGGGGGGCGCACTGCAGCAGGCCGTGGCAGTTGGAAATCCGATGGAACGATTCGGATTTGGTGTGACTTCCGACAGCGCAAGTCCCTACAAACCAGTTGCATTAACCGATGTGAATGGTGACGGCACGGACGATCTGGTAATGGTGGATCCGGGTGGAACCCTGCTAAGCATCCTATTCCGAAACGGTTCGATTGCAGGCGTTGCAAATCTTGGCAATCCCCAGGCGAGCTGGAATTGGAATTTGTCGTCCCAGTCGTTCTATTCCCGCCCCATTGGCATTGCCTACGGAACGGGTTGGTGGAACTGGTGATCCAGTGATCGTGAGTTCGGCTACGGCAGGAAAAACACATTCCTTATAAAAAGAGGCTTGCTTTCATTATAGTGGAAGCTAGCCTCCGTTCTTTTATCCATTTTACCGGAAGTCTTTCCGGGAAAACTGATAACCAAAAACACTCACCATAAGAAAACGATTTCTCTCCCATTCACGGGAGCTTTGAAGCCATGAATATTACTGTAAGAGACCTGCTTGACGCCGGTGTTCACTTTGGACACCAAATCCGCCGCTGGAACCCGCGCTCAAAGCCGTTTATCCACGATCACCGCCACGGTGTTTCGATCATCGACCTCGAGAAAACGTATGAGCAACTCGAGATTGCAACCCAGTACGTTGAAGAATTGGTTGCCAAGGGCAAGGACGTGCTCTTTGTCGGAACGAAAAAACAGGCCAAGGACATCATCCGCGAGGCGGCCGTCAACGTACACATGCCGTTTTCCGTGAATCGTTGGATGGGTGGAACCCTGACAAATTTTGTTACCATCAAGTCGAGTCTGGCGAAGTACCACAAGTTTCTTGAAATGGAGACCGATGGTCGCCTGGCGAAGCTGCCCGGAAAAGAATCGGCGGCAATCCGTCGTCAGATGGAGCGCATGTTCCGGAATTTTGAAGGATTGAAGGAGGTTAAGGAACTTCCGGCGGCAATGTTTGTTGTCGACATCAAAAACGAGCAAATCGCGGTTGCGGAAGCACGTATTCTTGGCATTCCGGTTGTGGGATTGGTGGACACAAACTCCGATCCGACACAGGTGGACTACCCGATCCCGGGGAATGACGATGCGGTCAAGTCGATCCGCTTGATTGTGGAAACGATCAGCGAGGCGGTTCAAAATGGTCTCGCGCGGCGCACAACGGTTGTGGAATCCCGCGGATTTACTCCCCGCATTCGTGAAGAACAGGTTGATCCGTCGCACGAAACGGGAGTTACCCTTCCCGAGGGATATGAAGAGTTTGGAGACAGTGCTGCTGCACCTGTCGAAGCGCCAGTTGAGGCACCCGTTGTCGAAGAAGCACCTGTCGTAGAAGCTCCCGTCGCTGAAGAAGTGGCAGAGCAGGCACCTGTTGAGCAGGAGACTGAAGAAGCTCCAGTTGTCGAAGAAGCAGCCGACGAGCAGCCGGAAGAAGAGGAAGTTGCTGAGAAAAAAGCGAGCAAACCAGCCAAGAAAGCAAAGACCACAAAGAAGAAGGCTGCTTCAGAAGAAGAAGAGTAAGCAAGGTAACAACCTGGTGTCAGCGGTCGAATTTGCTCGGCAATGATCGCAGAAGACCCTAAAGGAACGATAGGAATTGAGCCATGAGCCAGATTAACGCAAAACAAGTAGGAGAACTTCGTGCAAAAACGGGTGCAGGTCTGATGGACTGCAAAAAAGCACTCGTGGAAGCCGGAGGAGATTTTGAAAAAGCAACGACCATTCTTCGCAAGATGGGTGTAGCCGACGCAGCCAAGCGCTCCGGTCGCAATGCCGCTGAAGGCTTGGTCGAGTCATACATTCACTTGGGTGGAAAAGTGGGCGTGCTCATCGAAATCAATTGCGAGTCCGACTTTGTCGCAAAAAACGAGGGTTTCAAGGAGTTTGCCCGGGATCTCTGCATGCACATCGCTGCAGCAAACCCGACTTATGTGAAACGTGACGACGTGCCCGAAGAATTGGTTGAAAAGGAGCGCGAAATCGCAACTGAGCAAGCCGAGGGCAAACCCGCACAAGCCATCCAGAAGATTGTGGAAGGCAAGCTGAACAAATACTTCGCCGAAAACTGTTTGATGGAACAATCTTACGTCAAGAATACGGATCAGACGATTCAGGATCTCTTGACCGAAAAGATTGCCCTGCTCGGGGAAAATATGCTGATCAAGCGTTTTGCCCGATTTCAGGTGGGTGAGTAAGGTTTTTATCGAAGCTCTACCGAATTTGCAGAGGCAATCAGTTTCGACTGGTTGCCTTTGTTGTTTTCGGAATCGACGCAAAGGCATCTATGCTTGGAGGTTGATTCCCCCTCGGACTTGGTACTTTTTAGCAACTCAACATCATGCAAACTTTAGTCAACGTCGAGGAACTCGACATCAACACCTTGAATCAGGAACTGGCAGATCTGCCAGCAACTGGTCGATTCGAACGCGCGCTGAACCTTTTTGGAGATCGCATCTTTCTCTCAACCAGCTTTGGAGTGCAATCTGCCGTGATGCTGCACATGGCAGTTTCGATTCGTCCGGATCTGCCAGTGGTCTGGGTGGATACGGGTTATCTTTTCCCTGAAACCTATCGCTTTGCTGAGGTCCTCAGAGAGCGCCTAAACCTCAATCTGCAGACCTATGTTCCGCGCATGACCTCGGCCCACCAGGAGGCCATCTACGGCAAGCGATGGGAAGACGGCAAAGAAGGGATCGAGGCCTACAATCGTCTGAACAAGGTGGAACCGATGAACCGCGCTGTGGTGGATCTCAATGCGCTCGCCTGGATTTCGGGACTGCGTCGGGAACAATCGAGCACACGCGAACACCTTGAGGTGATGGTGCGGCAGAACAAGGTCGTGAAAGTGCATCCGATCATCGACTGGAGTGCAAAGGATGTGTACCACTACCTGACGAAACATGACCTTCCTTATCACCCGCTCTGGGAAGAAGGCTATGTTTCGGTTGGTGACTGGCACAGCACTTCAAAACTGTCAGACGCTGGTTCAGAGGAGGCAACGCGTTTTGGGGGAGTGAAGCGTGAGTGCGGACTGCATGAACTGTCCGGTCAGCCCGACTTTCAGATCTGACCATTTACCCCACAACGTGCAGGCTTTTCCTGGCTCGTGCTGTCTGATGACGGGGTCAAGCCCTCGAGAATTCGGGGTAAATGGGGTCATGTATTTTTGACCACTGCACCCCAGGTAGCATTGCGCAAGAATTCCTTATGGAAGAATGAGGCAGAGCTGATGGCTTCTGCCTCTCACAATCCTAGGTGGGGGAACGCATCAAATCATGTATTCCTTGTATTTCACATCATTGTGAAACTCTGATCCCTTGCGAGTGGGAGCCACGTAGCCTGCGCGGATTACAAAATCTCCAAAATGCTCACCCTTTTTTCGGTGAGTGGCGTAGTCAATCAGGATGGGCCGGAGCAGCGGAACCAGGTTATCCTGAGGCACGGCATCCCGGTAAAGCTTGTTCAGACGATTCCCGTTGAACGCTGCACCCAGGTAGACGTTGTAAACGCCAGGAGCCTTGCCCACAAAGGCAATTTCGCCGAGATACGGACGGGCACAGCCGTTCGGGCAGCCCGTCATGCGAATCACGATCGAATCATCTCTCAGTCCATGCTCTTTCATGATCTCCTCCAGCTGAGTGACCACGTCCGGCAGGTAGCGTTCGCTTTCCGCGAGCGCGAGGCCACAGGTCGGCAGCGCCACACAGGCCATGGAACTGAGCCGCATGCCCGTCTGGTGCAAGCCCTTGTACAGTTTGTACTGATTGATCAGTTGCTCGATTGCAGGTTTGTCCTCGGGCGCAACGCAACCAATGATCACATTTTGATTGGCGGTCATGCGGAAATCCCCCTTGTGGATTTTGGCGATTTCGAGCAGACCTGTTTTGAGTGGATAATCTGCGCTATCCTTGATGCGACCATTCTGAATGAAGAGCGTCAGGTGTTGTTTTCCATCCGCACCCTGAGTCCAACCATAGCGATCACCGTTGCTTTCGAATGAAAATTCGCGTGCGGTTTGCAGCGGGTAACCCAGGCGCTGTTCGACCTCCGCCCGAAATGCCTCCAGACCCATGCGTTCGATGGTGTATTTGAGACGAGCCTGCGCGCGATCCGAGCGATTTCCAAAATCACGCTGTGTGGTCATCACCTTTTCGGCAACATCCACTGCCTGTTCCGGTGTGCAAAATCCAAGCAAATCTGCGAGTCGTGGGAAGGTGTCCTCTCTGCCATGAGTCATCCCCATACCGCCACCGACAGTAACATTGTAGCCAACGAGTTGACCTTGGTCGTCGGCAATTGCGATAAAACCGAGGTCATGCGCGTAGATATCCACGTCATTGCTGGGTGGCACTGCAATGACCACCTTGAATTTTCGAGGCAGATAGGTAGCGCCATAGAGCGGTTCCTCTGGCTCTGCACCTCCGCTAACCTTTTCTTCGTCGAGCCAGAGTTCATGGTAGGCGCGGGTGCGTGGAAGCAGATGGGAGCTGATCGCCTCGGCCAATTTGTGCACCTCGGCGTGAAGGTGGCTCTGATATGGGTTGGGGTTGCACATCACGTTGCGGTTGACGTCACCGCACGCAGCGATGGTATCGATGCAGGCCTTATTGATGTCCTGAATCGTGCGCTTGAGATTGCCCTTGATGACGCCGTGATACTGGAAAGTCTGCCGCGTGGTCAGACGCAATTGTCCGTTTGCCCAGGTATCGGCGATCCGGTCGATTGCAATCCATTGTTCGGGTGTGATGACTCCTCCGGGGATGCGAAGGCGGATCATGAACGAATGCGCTTTCTCGAGCTTCTTCTTGCGGCGTTCCGCACGTACATCGCGGTCGTCCTGAATGTAGAAGCCGTGAAATTTGGTGAGTTGCGCATCCTCTTCAGGAATGCCTCCCGTGAGAGGATTCTGAATCGATTCCGCCAATGTACCACGAAGGTAGTTGCTTCGGGTTTTGATTCCCTCGTTGGCGTGAAGTTTGTTTGGATCAGTAGACATCGCGTTGGTAGCGTTTTTCTTTTTTCATCGATTCGAGGTACGCATCGGCGTTGTCCTCGCTCATGGATCCCTGTTCCATTAAAACGGATTTCAGGGCCTGGTGCACATCATGGGCCATCCGGGAAGCATCTCCACAGACGTAGAAGGAAGCACCCTCCTGCAACCAGGCGTAGAGTTCCCGGCCTTGTTCCAGCATGCGATGTTGCACGTAGACCTTCTCTGGAGTGTCGCGCGAGAAGGCAGTGTCGATTCGGGTGAGAATCCCGTCCTTATGGAAATCCTGCCACTCGAGTTGATAGAGGAAGTCATACGAGAAACGCTGGTCACCAAAAAACAACCAGTTTCTGCCCTTGGCTTCCACGGCCTGCCGCTCCTGAAGAAACGCACGAAAAGGGGCGATCCCTGTACCTGGACCTACCATGATGATGGGAGTGTCACCGTCTGATGGCAGCTTGAAATGCTTGTTGGGCTGCACGTAGACCGGCAGCTCGCCACCGATATCCACGCGATCTGCAAGGAAAGTCGAGCAGACACCCTTGCGGTGCCGTCGGTGAGTGTAGTATCGAACGGCAGCGACTGTCAGATGAACCTCATCCCCGACAGCCTTCATGCTCGAAGCGATCGAGTACAGGCGTGGCGGCAGGCGTCTGAGCAGGCCCGTTAGATTTTCTGCCGAAAGATTGGGAATCGGGAAATCGATCAAAACATCTAAAATCTCCCTGCCCCAGATGAACTGCTGCAGCTCGGATTTGTTGTCGGGGTGAAGCAGGCGCGCGAGTTCTTCATTGGGATGAAGATCGTGGTATTTCTGCAGGAACACCTTGCTCAGGACCGTTGCGTCGCATTCGGTCATGATGAAGGTATGCAAATCGACGGACTCTCCGTTTTTGTTGGTTACAGTCTGTTCGTTGCTGAGGTTTGCGGCTCGCACGATGTCGGTGACCACTTCGTCACAGTTGACGGGCAGCACGGCGAGTGCGTCTCCGGGTTCATAAGTCAGACCCGACCCCTCGAGTGACAGCTCGAGATGCAGGGTTTCCTTGGTGGAACCGGTGCCGTTGAGCACCACCCGGTCCGTAAGAGTGGAGGGGAACGGGTTTTTTTTGCCGTAAACGACAGCACTTGCCGGAGTTGCAGCGGTTGCGCGTTCTTCCTGAACTTCGAACACCACCTCTGCGTCGGGGCCGGGTTCTGCGGTTGCCTCGAAGGCATCGAGCACAGCCTTTGTCCAGGAGGCCGCAGTATCCTCGTAGTCGACATCACAATCCACGCGGGGGTGGATGCGCGAAGCTCCCAGATCCTCGAGGCGGCGGTCAAAATCTTTTCCCATTTTGCAGAACTGCTCGTAGCTGGTGTCACCCAGCCCCAGCACGGCGAACTGGAGTCCGTCCAGTTTGGGCGCGTCGTCGGCCATGAGTTGCTGGTAGAATGTTGTCGCACGCTCCGGCGGATCACCTTCACCCCAGGTCGAGACATATACCAGAAGATTGCTTTCCCTCGCCAGCTCTGATGGATGAGAGTCCGCCATATCCAATAAGGTGGGCTTCAGGTTCCGCTTCCCCGCCAGTTTTTTGGCTTCAGCTGCAAGGCCTTCGGCATTTCCAGATTCTGAACCATAAAGAATGGTGAGCTTCGGCTTCTCAAAGGATGCGGCAGTTTGCGTCGATGTGCGGTTGTTCGGTTGCGATTTTGAAGCGTCCAGTGCAGACAACGGTGTGCGGGTAGAAGTGCCCGTCAGTTGAAGCGCCTGAAAGCCCGACACAAAACCATTGAGCCAAGTCGCCTGTTCATGCGACATCTGGGTGAAAAAATGATCCAGCCATTCCGCCTCCTGCGGACTGAATGGAGCATTATCGGGAATGATTTTCCTCTTGCTGGGCATAAGTGCGTAAAATGTGTTGCCATTGTTCGCATCGTCAACCACGGACTGACCGCTCGCTCAAAGTTTTAACAACGCTTGTAAGGCAACGACCGGATAGCAGATTTCCGAATCGCCGCACGATTTGATCCAGGCTTGCGTTCCATGCGAGGAGCGACTCATTTCAGAAGCATTCATTTTTCATGAGTTCGAACCCAAAGCATTTGTCCAAAGGATTTGTCTCCATTGTGGGGGCGGGTCCCGGGGATCCTGATCTGATCACGGTCAAAGGCAGGAGTCGTATTGAATCCTGCGATTCCCTTCTCTTCGACTATCTGGTCGATGACCGGTTACTCACCTGGGCCAAGCCGGGCTGTGAACAAATCTGCGTGGGAAAACGCAGCGGCATGCACTCGATGGAGCAGTTTCGCATTAATGAACTGATGGTTCGACTGGCCAATGAAGGCAAAAACGTGGTGCGATTGAAGGGAGGAGATCCCCTGGTTTTTGGAAGGGGCGGTGAAGAGATTGTTGTGCTGCGCGAGCAGGGCATTCCGTTTGAAGTCATTCCAGGGGTGACGGCTGGCATCGCTGCGGCAGCAAGTTTGGAGCAACCTCTGACGCACCGTGAACGTGCGTCGACGTTGCTGTTTGTGACAGGACATGAAGATCCTCTCAAGCACCGACCGCGCATCAACTGGAACGATGTGGTGGTCACCCATTCGACGCTGGTGATCTACATGGGCATGAAGCACCTCCCGGACATTGTGCGAGAGCTGCTGCAGGCTGGCAAATCTCCGGAAACACCAGTGGCCGTAGTGGAGTGGGTCAGCACGCCTCGGGAGCGACAGCACCGGGGCATACTGGTGGATTTGCCCCGGGACGTGCAACGGTTGCAGCTCGGTGCTCCGTCGATTGTCATCATTGGAGATGTTCTCGGATTTGACCGGGCGCAAATGGAATCGTAGGCAATTCCATACGACCGGAATTTCTTGTCGATTAATGTTCGGGTTCGCTTCCCTGTGGAATCCAATCCAGTCGACGAATGGCGCGCAGGTTCCCCGCAGCAATTTGCAGCCACAAGGTGAGTTGTTCAGAGCGGCTGAGATCCTTCAATAGCGCATAGTGGGTTTGCTCGGGTTCATCGAGAACGGCAGTGCCATTGGCATAGAGCGAGATGCTGGTGCCCGAACTGTGGGTCATGGTCACCTCCTCAAATACATCGGGCGGTGCGGCGTACAATTCGTTCACGATGCGAACCATTTGTGCGTGATCGGGGCGCAGACGCGTGGTGCCATGAATGTCTGTAGCCTGATAGGACATGGTTGAAACACAAGCGTTGTTGTGTTGAGTAAGCAAGCATGGCTACTGCTTTTCAATGGAGTACTGATGACTGCTGTATCTGAACTGTGTTTGCTGGTGGATAATGGTTCCATACGGGACCATGCTGCATTGTTTACGCGAAAGCTGGCTTCAACCCTTGCATTCAAGTCAGGAAAAAGCGTAATGGCGGTTTCGTTGGCGCACAGCGACCGTATTCCTCTGGCCAAGCTCAACGGCGAGGCGGTGCCGCTGCTGGTCCCGACACTGCATTCACTGGAAGAAGCAAAATCGCTGAAACACCTCCGGATCCTTCCACTCCTGATGGTGGGAGAAGGAATAATTTACCGGAAAATCGCATCCGCTGCTGCGACCTTCGCAAACCGGCGTCCGGATGTCGATGTGAGCATGGCTCCAGCCCTGGTGGATCCCTGCGAACGGAGTGAAGGTTCCATTCCGCATCTCATGGCCAGTGCCGTGTTGCGCATCATTCAGGAACGTGAGCTGCGGGGAGCGGAAGTCATCATTGTCGATCATGGCAGTCCAGTCGAAGCGGTAGCTCGTCTGCGGGATTGGGTAGCCGACGAAGTGAGGCGGCAGCTGCCCGAGGGCATCGCGGAGCGTGTGGTTGCTGCATCCATGGAACGGCGCGAAGGTGAGGCTTTTGCATTTGCAGATCCATTGCTGGAAGTTGCGCTTGCTGACGCAGCGCGCAGGGGTGTGAGCGATGTTGTGGTGGCCAAAATGTTGCTGCAGCCTGGCAAGCACAGCGGACGGCGAGGAGACATAGAGGCGATCCTCGAGAGGGTTTCTAACGAGCATGCATCCCTTGCCGTGCACCAGCCGAGGCAAATTTTTCGTCAAAATGACTTAATATCCCTGTTGCTTCGTCGATTAACTGCTGTGGCAACTGGATGAAACCTTTCCATGAGTCGCATCGGAATGGCTTTATTTAGTTTTTCGTGTCCCGCAAATCCAGTCATGAGTTCTGAATTGATATTGATTGTCGAAGACAATCCGGTGAACCAAAAGGTTGCCCAGATGATGTTGAAGCGCATCGGGTTTGATTCCGATGTCGCAGACAACGGCAAAATTGCAACAGAACTCCTGACGGAGCGGCACTATCCGCTTGTGCTGATGGACGCACAGATGCCAGTGATGGATGGCATAACTGCAACCCGCTGGATTCGCGCCGAGTTGCCAGCCGAGCGTCAACCCCGAATTGTGGTGATGACCGCTTCCCTGTATCGGGATGCAAAAGGCGAGTGGGACACGGTTGCGATCGACGGATGGGCGGAGAAACCGATCAAGCTCGAACAATTCGAGAAACTCATTCGCGAAGTGCTTTCCCGGACAGAGTCGAAGCTTCTGTCAAGCTGACATAAGTGTTTCTAATCGAAGCATTCCGAGATTTATTTAAGCTGAATACAAGGCCTCAAATCCGGCTTTTACAATGGACTTGCACGGTGTCCTTTTATTAGGACTTACTCATGAATGTCCACGAGTACCAGGCGAAAAAACTTTTTAGCCAGTATGGTATCAATACGGGAACCGGAGTTGCCGTTCAGGATGCCAGTCAGATCCAGCAAGCTCTCAATGATTTCCCAGAAGGGAAGGTTGTTGTAAAGGCTCAGATTCACGCTGGAGGACGTGGAAAAGGAACATTTTCTGATGGTTATCAGGGAGGGGTTAAAGTGGCTGCAAGCCGTGCCGAGGCGGCAGAAATTGCACAGCGCATGCTTGGGAATACGCTGGTAACCGTGCAGACGGGACCTGCTGGTCGTGTCGTCAAGACCGTGTATTTTACGGAAGCTGCAGAAATCCGTGACGAGTTTTACCTTGCAGTGGTGATGGACCGGGAGAGTTCCAGTCCGGTCGTGATTGCCTCTCGTGAGGGAGGAGTTGACATTGAAAAGGTTGCGGAAGAAACCCCTGAGAAGATCCTCAAGATTTGCATCGATCCGGGGGTCGGCATTCAGCCCTACCATGTGAGACAGTTTGTGTTTGGCATGGGGTTTGAGGGAGCACTGGCCAAGCAGGCGGATGTGCTGCTCAAGAATCTATACCGGTTTTTCATGGACAAGGATTGCTCGCTGGTCGAAATCAATCCGCTTGTCATTACAGGAGATGGGGATCTGCATGCACTTGATGCGAAGGTGAATTTTGAGGACAATGCGCTGTTTCGGCATGAGGATATTCAACAACTCCGGGATTTCGACGAAGAGGATCCGAAGGAGGTTGAGGCGTCAAAGCATGGCCTGAGTTATGTGGCTTTGGATGGAAATATTGCTTGTCTGGTCAACGGAGCAGGTTTGGCCATGGCCACCATGGACATCATTAAGCATTTTGGTGGTGAACCCGCCAACTTCCTTGATGTTGGAGGAGGTGCAAATCGGGACCAGGTCACCCAGGCCTTCCGCATCATTCTAAAAGATTCGAAGGTAAAGGGCATTCTGGTGAATATTTTTGGAGGAATCATGAGTTGCAAGACGATTGCGGAGGGAGTCATCGCTGCAGCGAAAGACGTGCACCTCGATATCCCACTGGTTGTTCGTCTCGAAGGCAATGAAGTGGCAGAAGGCAAGTCGCTGCTTGAATCGAGCGGCATCCGTCTGACTTCGGCAGATGACCTCAGCGACGCGGCTCGCAAGATTGTGGAGCTGGTCAACCCCATCGCGAATCCTGCATAAGTTCAAACATCATGAGTATCCTAGTTGGTAAACAAACTCGAGTCGTTGGTCAGGGAATCACAGGCAAAGCCGGGTCCAAGCACGCGATCAACAACATGGCGTATGGAACCCGTTATGTCGCTGCGGTGACTCCGGGAAAGGGCGGACAGCGTTTTGAAGAAAAGGTTCCCGTGTTCAACACCGTGCGCGAGGCGGTGGAGAAGGAGGGCGCGAATACGTCAGTGATATTTGTACCGCCGGCATTTGCAGCTGACGGAATTCTCGAAGCCATTGATGCAGGCATCGAGCTGGTGGTTTGCATCACCGAGGGAATTCCGGTCAAAGACATGGCCTTTGTCAAAAAGGCATTGCAGCAGAGCAAGACGCGCCTGATCGGACCCAATTGTCCGGGCATCATGACTCCGGGGCAGTGCAACATCGGCATCATGCCGGGATACATCGCCAAGCCCGGTCGCATCGGTGTTGTCAGTCGATCTGGCACGTTGACGTATGAAGCGATGTATCAAACGACTGTTCTTGGGCATGGCCAGTCGACCTGCGTGGGCATTGGCGGAGATCCCATCAACGGCACAAGTCACCTCGATGTGATCAAACTCTTTAATGAGGATCCTGAGACGGATGCGATTATCATGATCGGAGAAATTGGCGGAACTGCAGAGGAAGCTGCGGCTGCCTACATCAAAGACCATGTTAAAAAACCCGTAGCTGCGTTTATTGCAGGCACCACGGCTCCTCCAGGGCGTCGCATGGGGCATGCGGGAGCCATTGTTTCGGGTAGCAGTGGAAGTGCAGAATCCAAGATCGCCGCACTGAAGGATGCAGGCATTGCAGTGGCACCGACCCCCTCCGAGATCGGAAGCACGCTGATGTCCATCTACCAACCCTGAGGATGTGGTGAAGGAACCGGGCAAAAACGACCTGATTGAGAAAAAACCGATCCCCCTTAAGTGGGTGGCAATCGCGGTGGTCATTTTTGCTCTGGTGTACCACGTCAGCCTTTTGCTGCAATCGGCAGGTTCATGAGCATTAAGCGTGCGGGATTGCTGCTCGCTTTGCTCAGGAGCGTTCGAGGATTTCGACGGCGATGGCATCGGCAAGCAGCCGGCCGTTGAGAGTCAGGCGAAGACAAGTGCCGTGTTGTTCTGCAAGACCCTCTTCTACAAGGCGATCAAACAGCGATTTCCAGCGTTCGGTTGTCAGGGGTGCAAAGCGTGAACTCAATGCCGTGAGGTCCACTCCCGCATTCATGCGAAGTCCGAAGATCAAGCTGTCACAGAGCAACAGAGAGGGAGTCAGCTCTTGCGGGTCGACCGTGTTCAATCGTGCGTTGAGGCAACCGGACTCCCAGGTAGCAAAATCGGGGTGGTTGGACCATCGCTGGCCATTGTATTGGGATGCGGCCGAGGGTCCCAGTCCGACCCATTCCTGCATTTGCCAGGTGTTGCAGTTGTGGATCGAGGCGTGTCCGGGGCGTGCGAAGTTTGAAATCTCATACTGGGCATAGCCATTGGATTCGAGAAATTGCCAGGTCAGTCGGTAGAGTTCTGCTTCCGCCTCGAGGTCGATTTTGTAGATCCCCTGCATCAGTTTTGCGTAGAGCGGAGTATCCTCTTCGAAGGTCAAGCAGTAGGTGGAAATGTGGTCAGGATCCAGATGGATTGCCTTCTGCAGGTCGTCCATCAACGCCTCCGGTTTTTGTCCGGGATAAGCAATGATCATGTCAATGTTTCGACTGGAAAAGCCTGCTTCGCAAATCCAGTCCCATGCCCGGTGGATTTGCGCAACGGAGTGAAAGCGATCCATGATGCGCAGGGTTGCATCGTCAAATGTCTGCACACCCATGGAAATGCGGGTCACTCCCATCTCTCGAAGCATGCGGAGTTTGCTTGGGGTCACCGTGGCGGGTGCCATCTCCACGGTCCATTCCCTGAGTGCTGTCCGGTCAGCCCGAAGCACGGTTGCCTGTGCCAGGTGTTCGAGGTCTTTTGGCAGTAAGAGTCCCGGTGTTCCACCGCCCCAGAAAACGGTCGAAAACTGCGGTTGAGACGCTTGAAAACGGTGATTCCACTCATTGCTGATGGCCTCCAGATAACGTCGGATTCGAATCCGGTCCGGTTTTCCCTGAACGAATGCACAGAAATTACACGAAGTGGCACAAAAGGGCACATGCACATAGAGTCCCAGCTGCAGACCCTCGCAGTGCAATGTTGCATCTGCGTTGCTTTCGCTAAGCCCGAGTGCGGATGCTTCGGTCTGACGATCTAGGTTCATGGAAACTGTTGAAGCAAAAGGTTTGAAATCAACAGTCGAACCTGATGTAAAGTTGCCAACAACGCAAATTATGAATTTCGGACGCTTGAAGCTGGTTGGGATTGCCTCCCTGTGCGCGCTGTTGGCAGGATGCGGCACCCTGGGGCCGCGATGGGTCAACCTCACCCCTCAACTCATGCCCACCAATCCGTCGGGCATTTACACCATGTCCCTCATGCTGGATGGTGAAGCCGCTTCCCGCCAGATCGGGGGGACCCGCGTGGTGATTGGCGGAGAAACCTACTCCATGCGGCAGGTACCGGGCAAACCCAACATTTACACCTTTGACTATTCAGTTCCCTCGGGAAGCAACCGGGCGAGGTACTATTTTGAATTGCTGGATCCCCGTGGGGAGGTGGTGACCAAGAGTGAAATCTTTGATTTGCGGCTTACGAATCGCTACGTGGTTGAGTTGGAGAGTTCGCGTGCAAAACCTGGTGCTTCTGTGGCAGTGCTGGGAAAAGGATTTCGCGATACGGATCGCATCCAGTTCGGGGGTCGCACCTTGGAAACCCGGTTTTTGTCAGACAATCAGTTGAGTTTTATCGTTCCTGCGGTGGCGGCTGGTACTGAATATCCGGTTGCGGTTGAAACTTCGGGCGGCATCATCCCGATCGCTCGATTTCGCGTGGATTTCAGTGAACTCAGGGCGATGCCGTCTCGATTGCGGATGAATGCAGGAGAGACTGTCACTGTGGTATTCACCATCGATCAGGATGCACCACCCGAGGGCATGCCTCTCCAAATGGAAATCTCTGATGCAACTCTTCTTGAGTTCGAACCGGTTTCCATTGCTGCGGGCCAGCGTTCCATGCATGTGCAGTTTACCGGACTGAACGTAGGCAGCGGCAGTCTCACGGTGAAGGCTCCGGCTCACAATACGGTGACGCTACCGATTTCGGTCGATGCGGCATTGCTGGACTGAAGGCAGGCGCGGGTGCTTGGCTGGCGCGCCGGAAGGATTTGATCGCTGCGTTGCGATCACGGAAGAGCAGTAACTGCAGTTTTGCGATTTCGTAATGATAGTGAGCGGCTCCATCCGGATCGCGGCTCAATCCGTCCTGGAGAATGGCGAGAGCTTGCTTGCCCGGTGATGCATTTGAATCGGACGTGGGATTGGTCATGAAATCAGATCGGCTGAATGCGATGATCCCGGCAGATTGGATGCGGAAAAACCGGTTGGACGGACAACAGGACAGCACTGTGTGTATGTCGGCAAGTCGGGGTTTACGTCCGGCGTCGATTTGTGACAACCAGATCGCATGAGCTACCCAGCTGCACCACCCTGATGCAAGTTGAGTCCATGCCCTTGGGTGGACTGAGGGTTCGCGAGGTAAAAGTAATGTGAAGTGATTTCCGATCATCCAGCACGCAATGGCGAGGGTCCACAACACGCTAGAGCAGCGGGACTTGTGTGAGTGCATGAAGGACTGGAAGAATCGGAGCAAGGAGGGGAGGAGAAATGTGGCGGAGGTGCCTGAGAGTTATTTGGCAGTTGCGCAGAAACGCTGTTCGCGGATAACAGTAATTTTTATGGTTGAAGGGTAATTCATGGAACTCTCGATTTCACGGCTGATGCTTCGCGCGAGTTCGCGTGAATCCTGATCAGTCAGTTGGCTGGGTTCAACGATGATACGGATTTCGCGGCCAGCTTGCAGGGCAAATGCGTCTTTTACCCCCTCAAATCCCTTGGCGATCCGCTCAAGAGTTTTCACCCGGTCCACATAGCTGTCGAGGGAGTCGCTTCTTGCGCCAGGGCGCATAGCGCTGATCCGGTCTGCAATCGTGACCAGCGGTGCGTATATCGATTCGGGCGGCACTTCTTCGTGGCTGGCTTCCACTGCGTTGACCACTCGGGGGTCTTCATTGTAGCGTCGCAACATCTTGCCTGCAATCAGGGCATGGCTTCCCTCGAACTCATGATCAATGGCCTTTCCGATGTCGTGAAAGAGGGCTGCCCTCTTCGCAATGACCGGGTCGAGACCCAGCTCCGATGCGAGCATGGAGGCGATGTAGGCGACCTCAATGGAGTGTTCGAGTGAGTTTTGATTGAGTGAAAGGCGAAAGTGGAGCTGTCCCAGTAGCTTGAGGATTTCAGAATGGGCGGGTTTGAGCTTCAGGCGGGTCATGGCCTCCTCACCCAGCGATTGAACATTTTTCAGGATATCCGTTTTTGCTCTTTCGTGGGCGGCTTCGATCGTGGAAGGGTGGATTCGTCCATCCTTGAGCAGGGATTCCAGTGCCGTACGCGCAATTTCACGTTTTACGGGGTCAAAAGCGGAGATCAGAACGGAGTCCGGGGTTTCATCAATCATCAGCGTTGTGCCTGTCACGGCTTCGAAACTTCGGATGTTGCGTCCCTCTCGACCAATTATGCGTCCTTTCATGTCTTCACTTGGAAGATCGACAATGGTAGCGGTTGCTTCGGTAGCAGGCGTGGTGCTGACGCGCTGCATGGCGGTGATGAGCATTTCACGCGCCATGGATTCAATCTCTCTGTCGGTTTGGTCGCGCAGGTTTTGCTGCAGGGTTTTCAGCTCCTGCTCACAGGTGGATTCAATCTGGGAGATGAGTTCGGCCTTGAGTGCATCCTGATTGAGCGAACCGACCTCCTGCAAACGGTTCAGGTAGCTGCTCTTGAGTTCTTCGAGTTCTGTTTTCTGCTGCGCCAGCGCGGCTTCGCGGATCTGTAGCTCCATTTCAATGCTTTGTTGGCGCTGGCTTTCCTGTGCGAGCCGCTCGAGGCTTTTTTGAAGCTCCTGTTCACGCAGTTCAACATCGCGGCGATGGCGTTTGATGTCATATTCAGCATCATCGCGAATGCGTTTGGCTGCGATTTCAGCATCGGACAGCAGGCGCTGGCACGCGATATCATTCCGGGTACGTTCCTGTTTCAGACTTCCCGAAAAGATCCATCGGAAAAGAATGATGGCTGTTGCCGCTCCTGTTCCTGCAGCGGCGATGATGTTCAACCATTCTGCTCCCATAATTTTTTTTCGAACCTCTGGCTTTCCAGTGCGTCAAACCAGAATACCGATCACCCGACGCTCACCAACCCACAAAACCTGTAAGTGCAGCACCTACAGTAAACTTACAGTAAAAAAGGTGGCCAGGCACCCTACTGCACCCATGCTTCCGAGCTACCGTTGCTTCCTTCCGGACCTGGCGGAGTTCACTGGAGTCATGTTGCATAGGACCCAGCCAATTTAAACGTATTTTCATCGATGACGGGGTTCAAGAGTAAAATTTGAATGATCCTTTGAGAAACTTTCTAATATTTTTCCAGTGCCATCGTAATAGCTGCGATGAAGGGTTTTTTCGACCTGGAATTTTTGCTGCATTACCCACCCTGTTCACATCTGCTTTCTGAACTCGATTTCCATACAATTTGTGTGCCTAAAACGTCACAATTCTTTTCCCCCGATTGAAGAAAGAAGGCTTGCAAGCCTTTCTCTTATGCTTTTTTCATGGGGGATTACTTTCCCTAATCCGCTTTAGGTTTTTCCTAATCGATTCTACAACTGTAACCCATTTACCAATTAAGAAACAAGAACCTATGATTCGAAAAATTATACCCATCGTTGCTGGGTTGGCGTTGGCCAGTGGACTCTCCGCGCAAAGCTCTCAGCAGGTTGATTTGGCTCGTGAAAAAATCCAGAAATGGGTGCAGACACGCCAGGTGATCTCCAAGGAGCGCACAGATTGGAAAATCCAAAAGGAAACATTGCTCTCCACGAAAGAATTGCTGGAGCAGGAGCTTGCAGATGTTGAAGAAAAGTTGGCTGGACTTTCAGGGAACGAATCCGCAGCAGATGCCAGACGCGCCGAACTGACCGAAGAAAAGGAAGGTCTGGAAGCTGCAACCAGTTCTGTAAGGGATCGGATGGCTGACATGGAAGTCAATATCAAGGAGATGAGTAAGCGCTTCCCTGAAGCCTTCCTTCAGCAGATTGATCCGCTCTTGCGCCGCATTCCGGAAGATCCGTATCGTCCCGGTCGTCTGAGCGTGGGTGAACGCCTTCCGAACATCGTGGGTATCATCCAGGCGGCCAGCAAGTTCAACTCAACGCTTCACCTTTTCCGTGAAACAGTTGCTCATGACGGCCTGGAAGTTCAGGTGGATGTGCTTTATTGGGGCATGGGCATTGCCTATTTTGTAGATCAGAACAGCACCTACGCGGGTTACAAATACCCGACTTCCAATGGTTGGGAGTCAGAAGTGATGGTGGAAATCGCTCCGCAGGTCCGGAAGGTCGTAGACATGTATCAACGCAAGAATCCAAATATCGAGTTCGTTGAGATTCCGGTCACCATCAACTAACCCCAAACTGTTACCTTTCAGATGAAACATTCAAAGAAAATTTTGTTTGCTGCAGCATCGCTCATGGCGGTCTGTGCATTGCAGGCGCAGAGCTTGAGTCAAGCGATTGCATCGGTTGATAACGACCTTGAGTCTGCCCTTCAGGAACTCGCGCAGTTGCGCGAAGAAATTGCAGCCGAGCGCATTCCGCTGAGTCAGGAAGTGGACTCGCTTGAGGCAACCGTGCTTAAATTGAACAACGATTTTTCCCGCCAGCAGAGCTTGCGAGACAATCGGGAACTCGGACTTCAGCAGCTGCAGAATGAGGTCAATTCGAAGAAAGAAGAAATCGAATACGTAGGCGGCCTGTTGCGTGACTTTGTCCGCAGTTTTGGTGCACAGATCCATGTCAGTGAGAAGCAACTCTACGCTGACTTGGTAAAGAACGCGGAATCCGCAGCACTCGCTGGAAACCTTGCCGAGAAGGAATTGTTCGACATCCAGATGGGTGTGGTTGCGAAGGGTCTGGATCGTCTCTCCGAAACCATCGGTGGCTATACCTTTGAAGGGAAGGCAATCAATCAGGGTGAAAAGATCCCCGGAAAATTTGCATTGATTGGACCCACGGTTTATTTCCGCTCCGACAATGGTCTTGCTGCAGGTGTTGCAGACCTGGAGATGGCTTCGGGTGAAGTCACGGACGCCACCATTCGCACGGCTGATTTTTTCAATGTGGCAGCAATTGGCTCCACCATTGACAATGGCAGCGGGCAATTGCCCATGGATGCGACGCTTGGTGCAGCATTCACTATCCTGCAAACCAAGGACACCTTCTTCGAGCACGTAGCAAAGGGCGGTTTTGTGGGTATGATGATTCTCTGTCTGGGTGCGGTGACTGCGCTGATCGGAATTTTCAAGATTGCGACCATTACCACATTCCGCGTTCCGAGCGGCTCGTTTGTGCTGGATCTCGCCGAGATGGTGAAACGAGGCGAAAAAGAGAAGGCACTGGAGAAGGCAAAATCGTTTGGTGGACTTGCGGGAGACATGTTCCAGGAAGCCGTTGCCAATGCAGATCAACCCCGTGGCCTGATCGAAGAGTATCTTTCGGTGAAAATCATCATCGCGCGCCGCAAGCTTGAAAGCCTGCTCCCGTTTGTGGCCATCATCGCTGCCGCTGCACCGCTGATGGGACTGTTGGGAACCGTTGTGGGGATGATTAAGACCTTCCAGTTGATCACGGTGTTCGGAACGGGTGACGCCCGCTCGCTGTCGTCAGGTATTTCCGAAGCACTGGTTACGACGGAGCTCGGACTGTTTGTTGCTATTCCGTCTTTGATCATTCACGGAATTCTGAACCGCATGGCTCGCACGAAATGGGGTCAACTCGAGCAGGACTCCATTGTCTTCCTCAACGATGTAAAAGAAGACTAAGTTTCGGTTAGAGCGGTCTTAAACCTTAGGAACCGGAATTATGGATTTTGCATACATCAAAGAGACGATCTGGGACAACTGGGTCAGCGGGGGAATCATGATGGTTTTCCTGTTCTCGCTCGCGATGTTCATTTTTGTGGTCGCTTTCGAGATGATTTTCTACCTACGCAACAAGAAAATCGACTATCGAAACGAGCACAAATGGGTGGAGTGGGCGAAAAATCCGGAGACAGCTGAGGGGACGGAAGGCATTGTATTGCGATACACGCGTCCGTTTCATGGCTCACCCGATGTGGTCCGGCGCAGATTCATGGAATTGCGCGAGATGTTGCTCGGAGGAGTGGAACGCAAGTCGGGCTTCCTCAAATCACTGGTCGCTGTAGCTCCATTGATGGGGCTGCTCGGCACGGTGATGGGAATGTTGACCACGTTTCAGGGCATTGCGACCTCCGGTGGCAATCAAACTGTTGACATGGTGGCGAAAGGCATTTCGACCGCACTGATCACGACCCAAACCGGGCTGATGATTGCGCTACCGGGGCTGTTCCTGAACCTGATGATTCGCCGCCGGATGCGGGGAATCGGAGATGCGATCAATCGCATGGAAGGACTCGTGCTTGGCCAGCGTAAGGACTCATAACCCACACAAGGAAAGTATTTACCATGGCAATTGGTCGTAGATTATCTGATCAGGGTGATGAAGAGGTGCGCATCGACCTCTCGCCCATGATCGACTGTGTTTTCATTCTGCTGATCTTCTTTATCGTCACGACGGTATTTGTGGAGGAGAGTGGAATCGAGGTGAACCGTCCCGATGCAGCTGGAGCTGCCAACTCCCTGGATGACGCTGATATCGTTCAGCTGGACATCAGTGCCCAGGGTGTCGTGCGCTTTCGCGGTCGTGACATTGGCGTGCAGGGTGTTCGCGGTTTGGTCGAGCAAATGCGGGTCAACAATCCTGAAATTCCGGTTCTCATCCAGGCAGAAGAGAAAACCCCGCACACCATCTTTGCCGAGGTATATGGCGAGGTTCGCATGGCTGGGGCGGAGAAAATATCCTTTAAATAACCCTTTGGAAGGAAATTTAATATGTTAAGCCGATCCAGTGTAGAGGAGGAAGAAGTCGGAATTGATCTGTCACCGATGATCGATTGTGTCTTTATCCTGCTCATCTTTTTTATTGTGACGACTGTGTTTGTTGAGGATTCGGGCGTTGAGGTGGACAAGCCTCAGGCGTTCAGCTCAGTCCGACTCGAGAAAAACAGTATCCTCATTGCAGTCACCCCGGAAGGCAAAGTGGTCTATGGAGGTAGAGATGTTGGGATCTCGGGCGTTCGCAACGTCGTGAAACAACTGCTGCTCGAGGAAGACATGCCCGTGATCATCCAGGCAGACCGCGAAGCGGAGCATGGAATCTTTCGAAACGTCTACCAGGAGGCAAAGCTCGCAGGAGCCAAAAAAATCAGCTTTTCAACCCTGGACTGACAACCCTGAGGACTAATTTCTCTAACGGTGTTATCCGAATCCTGAACCATGCATCCGCAACTTGAGTCCACTCCATCTTCCACAACTCGGGGAATCCTGATTGTGGGCGGCATCATTGCTGCTGTTGTGCTGTTTGTAGCGATTCCCATGATTCAGGCGATTTCAACCGGGCTGAAAAACCCCAATGAAATCCACGAAGTATCGTTTGTGATTCCTCCGCCTGAGGTATTGGACCTGCAACCACCTGCACCCCCCGAGACCGAGGAAGAATCCGAGGAATTGGAGATGGAAAAAGAACCTCCCCGGTTGTCACTCGATCAGCTGGAAATGGCGCTGAATCCGAGCATGGGGGATGTGGGAAGCGGACTCAACGTGGATCTCAGCATCGATTCCAAGTCATTGGGAACGGACGACCTCATTTTTGAGATCGATGATGTGGAAGAGATTCCCCGTGCGATTCGTCGTATTCAACCCAATTACCCAGCCGTACTGAAGCGGAAGAATGTGGAAGGACTCGTGTCTTTGATCTTCGTGATCGATACCAACGGAAGCGTGCTTTCTCCCACGATTGAACGCTCGACACATGTCGAGTTTGAGGAACCAGCGCTCGATGCAATCCGTCGCTGGAAATTCACCCCAGGAAAACGCGGTGGCGAGGCCGTCAAAGTTCGTGTGCGCCTACCACTGCAGTTCGTACCCTAACCCTAGAAAGTTTGTTATGATCGAAACCATTCATACCCCGGATTCTGTTTTCACCAAAGGACTGGTCACCGCATCCGGATTTTTTGCGGCTCTCGCACTCTTTGTGGCGATTCCGCTCATCCAGGCGATTTCGACCGGATTCAAGGATCCCAACCGTCTCAACGAGATTGATTTCATCCTTCCGCCACCTCCGGTTTTGGACATGGAACCCCCACCTCCGCCCAAACAGGAAGAGGAGCAGGAGCAGATGGAAATGGAGAAGGAGCCACCGCGACTTTCCCTCGATCAACTCGATCTGGCCCTGAACCCCAGCATGGGGGATATGTCTGGGTTTGCCATCGACTTGAGTCTGGATGCCGAGTCATTGGGAACTTCCGACATCATTTTTGAAATCGGTGATGTGGAAGAGAAACCCGTTCCGACCCGACAAATCGAACCCACCTATCCGCCTGCGCTGAAGCGACAGAAGATCAATGGCAGCGTGACGGTTGTATTCGTCGTAGACGAACAAGGTAACGTGGTTGCGCCTCGTGTGGAAAAGTCCACACACATGGAATTTGAAAAACCGGCAATCGACGCGATTCGCCGTTGGAAATTTACCCCAGGTAAAAAGGATGGCGAGGCCGTGAAGGTGAGGGTCCGCGCTCCGCTGATCTTCAAAGTGAACTAACCCATTTAAAAAAGAACCTTTAAACATGAAAAAACTGTTATTCTTCATAGCAACTACCACTGCAGGACTCAGTCTGTCGGCCCAGGCAGACTTGAGACAGCTGCCGATTGAAACTGCGACCCTGAATCAGATGGCCGCCCAGAAGTGGGCTGACCCGGCTTTCCGTGACGCCTTCCTCGGTTCCTACATTCCCTTGCAGGAATTGGAGCCGGAATTTACCAACGAAGAAAAAATCGTCATCCGTGACCAGCTGTTGCCCATTCTACAGGGAAACAATCCGATGGCAGCGATTCCGATTCTTCAGGAACTCAGCCGCAAGGAGGATGCTTCGGCTGGAATCTTCTTTCTGATCGGAAACATCTACCTTCAGAACTCGCGCACTGCTCAGGCGGAAGAAGCCTACACGGCTGCGATCAAGCGCTTTCCAAATTACCGTCGTGCATGGAAAAACCTGGCACTGATTTACATGACCACCAGCCGTGGGGAACAGGCGCTGGAGCCGATTTCCCGCACGATTGCCTTGGGTGAAGTCTCTGGACAACTCTACGGCATGATGGGTGTGGCCTACATGAACCAGGAAAATTACATCGCAGCAGAATCTGCCTTCCGCAATGCTCTGCTGATGGAACCCCAGGACAAGAACTGGAAATTGAATTTGTTCCAGTGCATGATGTTCCAGGAACGCTACGAAGAATCCAACGCATTGCTCCGCACCCTGATTGCCGCTGAACCCAACAACGCAGAATTCTGGAAATACCAGGCGAATGTCTATGTCGGACTCGAGCGTCCCCTTGAGGCAGCGGAAGTATTGGAAATTCGTGACCGCATGGGTCGTTCAGATGCACAGAGTCTTGAGATGCTTGGCTCCATTTATTTCAACAACCAGTTGTTTGATGTCGCATACGACGTCTATAAGCGCGCGATCGAAACCAATGGGGCTCGCTTTGATTCACTCTACAATTCCACCAACGCACTTGCGGCGGTTGGTCGTTATGAAGAAGCAATGGACTTGATTGCTCGTCTGCGGGATCGCTTCAGCCGTGATATTGAGGCTGACAAGGACAAACGCCTGAATCTTCTGGTGCTCGAGGCAACCTGTCTGCGCGCATTGGACGACATGGATCAGGCTTCTGAAATTCTTGAAAAAATCGTTCTCGAAGATCCGATGAACGGTCGCGCTCTGATCGAACTGGGTCTATACTACGCTGGGCTGGAAACACCGGACTACCAGAAGGCGACCACGATGTATGAGCGTGCTGCCAACGTAACGGATTTTGCTGCTCAAGCTTATGTGGAACATGGCAAGTTGCTGGTGCGCATGCGCAAGTACCAAGACGCTGCCCGCATGTTGCGCCGTGCTCAGGAAATCGACTACCGCGAAAACGTGCAGGATTTCCTGCTTCGCGTGGAGCGTGCTGCCCGCCAGGGTTAACAAACAAAGGTTCTTTGTTCACAAAATACCGTCTCCAAATCGGAGATGGTATTTTTTTTCGATTTTCTTAAAAAAAGACTTGCGCACCCAAAACTCTGTGCTATGAATTCAATTATATTATTTCTCTCTTAGGAGAGTTTTGGGGTAACAGAATAAAGTAGAAAATAAGTGGGACGCTGTTTATGGGGTAGACAGCGTCCCTTTTTTTATTCCATTAATGCTTATCCCAGGGAAATCGGAATGATTCCTTTTGGTAGTTCCACGGAGAGAAGGGTTCGAACCATTTTCTAGGATTGAGAATACCATTGGGGTCGAAGACGGCTTTGATCTCACGCATCAGACGCAATTGGGCCTCATTGAATTGCAGTTCCATGAAATGGGATTTGGCCAATCCAACACCATGTTCTCCACTGATAGCACCATTGAGGTCGACTACCTTTTCCATTAACGATTGGAGGCAGTTTTGCGCCCGAAGCGACATCTCCTTGTCCTCGCGGTCGTACATGATGTTGACGTGAAGGTTGCCGTCTCCGGCGTGTCCGAATACAGCGATAGGGACGTGGTGGGTTTCGCGCAGAAGCGAGACATGCGCAATGAGGTCCTGCATCTTACTGAGAGGCACCACAACATCTTCATTGAGTTTCGAATTTCCCAGTTTGAACATGGCCCCCGAGCATTGTCGGCGTACCGTCCAAAGGGCTTCTGCCTCAGCTTCGCTTGCCGCAATACTCTGCAGGGATGAATGCTGGTCCATCCAACGCCTGAGGGAGTTCAACTCTGCATCCAGCAAATGCGCGTCCGTTCCATCGATTTCGACAAGCAGCACGCAAATATCAGAATCATCCTCGAAAAGCGGATACCCGATGGATTCCTGAGCTCCACGGACACTGAGCGTATCAATGAACTCCAGGATGGAAGGTGTCAGAGTGCTCGTCATCAAGTCCAGCGTTGCATCAAGGGCTGCCTTTTCTGAGCGGAAGCCGAGCAAGGCGGTTCGACGGTGTGTGGGCAGTGGAATTAACTTCAGGGTAGCGGATGTGATGATCCCCAATGTCCCTTCCGATCCGATCCAGAGATCCCGAAGGTTGTAGCCTGTTGCAAATTTTCGCACAGGTTTGCCCCATTCCACCTCACTGCCATCAGCGAGAAATCCTTTTAGTCCCATCACGTAGTCGCGGGTGACGCCGTATTTTACACAGCGCAGACCTCCTGCATTGCATGCAATATTGCCTCCGATCGTGCACCACTTGTAGGAGGATGGATCGGGTGGGTAAAACAACCCCACTTTTGCTGCTGAGTCCTGAATATCCTTCACAACGGCACCACACTGCACGTTGGCAATCCGGTGAACCGGATCGATCTCGATCTGGCTGAGCTGGTGCAGGTCCAGCACCCATCCTCCGTTTACAGGTGTGGCGGCGCCCGTGAGCGTGGAACCCACTCCGCGGGTGGTCACCGGGATGCGATGCTGGTTTGCAAGGCGTAGTACCGGTGCGATCATGCCGACCTCATCAGGACGAATCACGGCCTGAGGCAGAAAACTGATCTTGAGACCATCAAAGGAATTGGAATAGAGGGTTTCGACGTCAGTATGAACGTGTTGCGGAAACCGCTGCTTCAATTCGCTTGTGACCGAATTCCATGGCGACAGCATGCTCAAAAGCGTAGTGCGGGTTAACCCTGGCTGTAAAGCGTTCGCTTCACCCGAATTCAGGCAAAGTACAACAAAAAAGCACGCCTCCTGCAGGCGTGCTCTGGTTTTGTTATCAAGAGTCTTGTAATCAGAAGAACCGAATCGTCTGGCTGCGCATCTTTTCGTGTTCCTCATCGGAACAAGCTTCGTTGATGGGAACCGAAGGTTTGGCGTCGTTGGGTTGAACCAATCCATTTTCGAGCATGTAGGCTTCCACCTCCTCGCCGCTCACATCCGCAAGCATTACACCTTCAATTTCAACACAAGGGGAGAGGGGTTGTCCCGACTTCTCCACCATTTCTGCATAGTTTGATGGATTATTAATGATGTCGATATCGTCGTAGTTGAGCTGATATTTTTCCATGATCGCGCGGACGCCACGACTCCATCCGCAATGGGGTTTTAAATAGGCCTTGATATTCATACGGCCAAATTCCGAGAAATTTCCGGTTTGTCAAATGAAGGTTTCGACTTGGCAGTAGTCAAATAGGGTTGAGGTGAGGTTGATTGCTGCACTAACTTAACTTGCTGCATCACCAAGCAGTCGAATTGGATTCATGAACAAAGTTTACGTCACTGGAGCCGGATTTATCACTAGCATTGGAAATTCCTACGATGCAGTTTGCGATAGCCTGCGCACACAAACCACTGGCATTGAACGCTATCCAGCATTTGATACTGATAAGATTCCTGTCAAGGTCGTTGGAACGATCAAGGGGTTTGATCTCGAATCGGACGATCCTGAAGATTGGGTATATCCCAAGAACTATCGACCTTCGCGCAACCTTTTGCGCTCTCTGGCTCCTCATGGATTGTATGCCTACTGTGCGGTCGAGCAGGCATTGAAGCAGGCCGGATTGCATGCAGAAACACTCTCCGATCCCAACACTGGAATTCACACCGCTTCGGCAGGTTCTCCGCGCAATCTACGCCATCACATGAATCGCATGCATGAGCTTGGGGTCGAGAGACTCAGCCCCAAATCAGTTGTGACGTCCATTGCAGGTACGCTCAATTTCTGTCTCGTATCGCACTACAAAATTAAAGGAAATTCCTGTGGATTTGTTTCTGCATGTGCATCTTCGGGCCATGCACTGGGGTATGCGTTTGACGAAATCCGCGCTGGAAGGCAGGAGCGCATCATTGTGGTAGGAGCAGAGGACGGAGATTTGGATACCTTGTTGCCGTTCGCCAGCATGAGGGCAATGTCGCTGGAGCATGACCCATTGAAGGCCAGCAAACCCTTTGACGTGGACCGAAGTGGATTTGTCGGAACTGGCGGGGCAGTTGCATTGATTCTGGAATCGGAAACTTCGATTACGACTCGTAATGCTGCCCCACTCATGGAAATGCTTGGCTGGGCTCAGACTTCGGATGGATACAGTGCGGTATTGCCTGAACCCGATGGTGAAGGACTCGCGCGAGCCATGCAGTTGGCATTGAAATCGAGCGATGTGGGTCCCGCTCAAGTCGATTATCTTAACGCACATGCGACGGGAACGCCCTCCGGTGATGTTGCCGAACTGCGGGCGATTCGCACTGTCTTTGGAGAAGCTCCGAGTGTGCGCATAAGTGCGACGAAGGCATTGACAGGGCATGGACTGTCGCTGTCGTCGATCTTGGAGGCGGGGCTAACACTGGTAGCTTTGAAGGAAGGGTTTTGTCCTGGAACTGCTCACCTTGAGAAACCGGATCCAGAGGTAGGACAATTGCGAGTGCTACAGGCAAATGATGATTTTCGACCCACCATTGCGCTGTCCAACAGCAGTGGATTTGGCGGGGCAAATGTTAGTTTGCTGTTCAAATCGGTGGTGTCCCGGTGAGGATAGTCATTTATCAGGATTATCTGCGTGTGGGTGGGACAGAGTCCCAGAGTCTCTACTTGGCGAAGCGACTGCTCGATATGGGTCATGAAGTGACCGTGTTGACCAACCGACCAGGGGGGCGGTTGCGCTCGCAGGCATTTGAATCGGGATTGGCGGTCAAAAATTTGCAGGCTTTCGACTTTCACCTCAACTGGTTCGCACCAGATCTGGTTCGGCAGTTACAAAACCTTCGACCGGAAATTGTGCTGCTCATGGGTCGAAATGCGAACGGAACTGGATCGCTGCTGCAGCGCAAGCTTAGAAATACGCTGGTTGTCTCGACTGTTCGCACCGGACGTCCTTTTACGCGTGCCTATCAAAAATCGCTCAAATCCGCGCCGCTGATTTGTTGCAACAGTGTCTTCGCTGCCCGCCGACTGGAGCAGCTTGGCATCGCTCGGAATCGCATTGCAGTGCACCCGAACCCCTGCCTGCGTGCAAGTGATATCGATGCACTGGCGCCGCGACACACCCGTCCTCGTTCAGCGAACGGGCACTTGATTTATGTAGCGGCCTTTGTTCCGGGCAAGAACCATGCATCGTTGATTCGACTCATGCCGATCTTGCTCACCCGGTTTAAGGGATTAACCCTCACGTTGGTGGGGGAAGGACCTCTCCAGGGCAGGATGCAAAAGCTTGTCCGGAGCTTGGGTCTCGATGCGAACATCGTTTTTGCAGGCTATCGCCGGGATATCCCCGAGTTGCTCGCGCAGGCGGATCTTGCCATCAGTCCATCGCTGGAGGAATCGCTCCCGAATGCGCTGGTTGAAGCACAATATGCAGGACTTCCGGTGGTGGCATTTGAGGTGGCGGGTGTAGGGGAATGCCTGCTGCACGGGCAGTCTGGCTTGCTTGTACCTCCAGGAGACATGCAGGAATTCGGGAAGGCCGTAAGTTCAGTGCTGATGGATGAAGCGAGCTGGCGTTCCATGGCAGAGTCCGCCCACCGCTTCGCTCATCTCACTTTTGAGCCGAATCTTAGGTTTGACGCCTTTATCGAGTGCGTTATGAAATACCGCACTGCTTCCTGAGCCGACTCAATCGGATCGACCTATGAATCTCAAAACGCTCTTCGCCCAGGATGGACTACCCGAAAACAGCATTGTGCTGTTGGAGCTGGTGTCTGGAGAGTCGACGGTATTGGAGGCCCTGCCCGCGCATTTTCACCTGACGGGGGAATGGAGCCACGGAGAACATCGTGAACAGGATCCGCCCCGTGCCTTCTATTTTGAAACGGAGTCGGGCACGGTGATGCTGCGCAAGGGGTCCGTAGCTCCCAACCATGCTTCTTTGTTATTCTCACGGGAGTGGGACGAGGATCAGCAGTTGCAACCAGGGGTTGAATACCACCTGCAGGTCGATGATCACCTGTTTGTGTTTCGCTATGCTTGCGAGTCACTGCAATGGCTTGAGCGCTTGGATGTCAAACGCTGGTTTCTCTTTGATTTTCGCGAGGATCAAAAGGGCAAGGAATTCAGTTTTGAGGAACTTTGTGCCCATATTGCTTCGGAGACGCTCGAGTGGAACCACATGGGGGTGAGCATTGAAGGCATGGAGGGAGCATTTACATTGCATCAGATCGCGCGCATGCCGATGTTCCGAAATCTTCAGAAGGAGTCGGATATTGAATCTGAGGATGCGGATCCAAATCCGTTTTCCACAGGAGGTCGCATCGATCTTGCCCTCGATGAAACTGGCACTGAACCACTGGATGGTCCCCTGCTCTCTCCCTTTTGCTGGGAGCGTTTCGACTACGGTGATATCATGCATATTGCTGTGGATGAGCGGATGATGGGAGATCCGGTGCTCGGAACCCATGAGCTATCCCGATTTCTCAGCACACGCTTTGATCGGGAAGGGAATGCCATCGATGCCTATGGGAATTCCTGTTCCGCAATTGCGGACCCTCACACGCGCCATCGACTCCCACAGGGGTTTCTCGAACTACCGCAATTTATTTTTTCCATCGTCGGTGCTCCGGGATCCGGGAAATCGAACTACCTCAGCATTTTGATCAATGCGCTTCAAAATTCGCTCTTTCACCAGTTTGGCATGGTGCTCAAGGATGCGGATCCCGCTCAGAATGCTCCACTCAATGACATGAAGAACTGTCTTTTTGGAGGGGGCAGCATTGAACAGGCGGCACTCATGAAAACACAGATGGAAGGGAGGATGTATCTCAAGATCAAGCGTGGGGAGCGCGTTCTGGCCTACCCCCGACCTTTTATTTACACTCTGGCGCGCTCCGAATCGCATGAGGGACTTTGCAACATGGTGTTCTACGATAATGCTGGTGAACACTTTGAACCCGGAATCGAGACATCGGTTTCTCCGGGCGCCCAGCATGTAGCTTCGGCGGATGCGCTGTTTTTCCTCGTTGATCCGACGACCCTGCCAGGATTTCGACAACGCCTGCAGTTTCATCCGGATCCGCAGCTCAAACAACAGGGCCGCATTGATCAGCAGGATGTCCTGTTGTCCGAACTGGAGATTCGCATCCACAAGGCATTGGGGTTGTCGGTAAACGAGAAGATTCAGAAGCCCCTCGCCATCCTGTTAGGCAAATGTGACATTTGGATGTCTTTGATTGACCGCACCCAATTCCGGCAACCGATTGAAGGAAATCTGCTCAGCCAAGAAGCTTTATTGCACAATTCCAATCTTGTGAGGCAACTGCTGCTTGAACTTGCTCCGACCATTGTTGCCAATGCGGAGAGCATTGCACGTCAGGTGTTCTATTTTCCGGTGAGTGCATTTGGTCATTCCCCAACGCGATTGCCCAGTGGTTCGCTGGCTCCCAATCCAGAGCGCATCAAACCCTACTTGATCGAAATTCCGACACTGTGGGCACTCTCGCAAAAGATCCCGTCTGCGTTCAAGGTTCGGCCCAAACCTCCAGGTACGCGCCTGATCCCTGGTTGATTTGACCTGAGGGTCAGTTCTCCTGCTTCAAAGTGACGGGTTGTCAGGGTCAGTTGGAGTTGTTGCCTGACGGGTGGTGTGATTCCATTCCAGTTCGATGCGTTGGCGCAACCGACTGTTTCGTTTGGTGGGGGTGGAAATGCAATGACGCCAGATCGACTCATTCGCTACCCATGTGATGTGTTGGCGCGCACGGCTGACGGCAGTGTAGAGCAGTTCCCGTGTCAGGACCGGGTTGATTCGTTCTGGCAACAGCAGTAACACTTCGTTGGCCTCCGATCCTTGGCTCTTGTGAACCGTGTACGCAAAAGCATCGCTGTGCTCGGGAAGCAGATGCACTGCGTGTGAGCGGGATGTTCCATCTGGGCTGTTAAACCACGCGATGGCCTCTCCTGCAGGATGGGGGGTGAGAAATTGTTGGGTAACTCCCACGTCACCGTTGAATAATCCGAGCACGGGATCGTTCCTGCGGATCATGATGGGCTTCCAGAAGAACGCTGGAATTTCCGGCCGGGTAGAGTGAATCACATGGTGTCGACAGTGCCGCAAAAGCGTCTGATTGAGGGTGTGTACCCCCAGCGGACCCTCATTCTGTGCGCAGAGTACCATGCATCGTGCATAAAGCGCAGCGGCATTAGCGGGGTCCAGCTCCATCGCAGCTGGCAGCAGGTTGCGGGAGATCCATTCCCGAAGGGTGCGCTCCACGTGGTCGGGCTGAGTGGGATCCACGCATCGGATTGCAGCGTTTTCCGAATCGGATCGCAGACATTGAAGGGTTCGCTGTGCATCGCCTGCGCGAATAGCTTCACACAGCTCATGAAGTGCTGAGTCCGACTTGAATCGAAAGGGTGCCCGAAGCTCCAAGGTTGTTGACGGATGGGCGCGAAATGCCTCGCATGCATCAGCAAATACGGCTCCCGGTTGAACAGATGCGAGCTGGTAAGGATCGCCCATGAGAATGAGTCGACTGCCTGCATCGAGACTGCCCAGGAGGCGATACAGGAGCGTGAGATCGACCATGGATGCCTCATCCACGATGATCACGTCCACAGGTTCGACTGGGCGTGGAAACATGGGGCTGCGTGAGAAGCGGGACTCACGACTACGGAGAAAGCGGTGCAGCGTAGCGGCCTGCACCTGCGAAGAGTGGATGAAAGGATCGCTTCCATCTTCAACGGCAAGGGAGTTTCGGATGGATTCCTGGATTCGCGCAACGGCTTTGCCTGTGGGAGCGAGCAATTGGATGCGGGCATTGGGCCAGTGGCGGCTAAGGGTACGCAGAATCTGAAAAATGGTGAAGGTTTTGCCGGTTCCCGGTCCTCCAGACAGAAGCAAGAGGCGTTGTGTAAGTGCAGCCCTGCACGCTTCAATCTGTGTGTCTGTGAGCGTGTCGGGTAGCGGAATGTCCCGTAATTGCAGATCGTTGAGCATGGGCTGTGCAGCCATCTGGACAAGCTGGCTGGCAGATTGGCGTTCCGCTTGCCAGAGTCGACGCAAGTAGAGGACCCCGGGAGTTTCCCAGACGATGGGATTTTGCCTGTTATCATTGAAGCTGGGCGGGAGCGATTCGTGTAGGTGATGAATCGCTTCTGGTGTGGGGATCGGTTGACAGGATTCGGGTAGGTCGGATGGCAGTTCCTGGATATCGAGCAAAAGATGTCCCTGCCTTGTGAGACGGTGACACCATGCAAAGAGAAATGCGGCGTGCTGCAGATGTGAGGGATCTGCCTCAGGTCCAAGGTGCTTCATGCCCAATTCCGCGATTTGCAGGTCCATGGAGTCGAAGAGCGCATTGCCGTCCAAATCCATCCAATAACGCATGGATGTGAGGAGCCGGGATGGAATTGCAGTCATGAGATTCCTCCTTTCAGCTGAAGTTCAGGAAACGGAAGCAGCTTTTCCATGGCACTGACAAGTTCACCAGGCGGTCGTGCGGTAAACCACCCTGCGTTGGGCACCTCACTCTGGATTCCTCTCAGGTAACCATAGGCAACTCCACCAAAGTCGCGTTCATCGAGATAGTTCGGGTCGACCCAGCGCAGGTAGCGGTTGAGGGCGCAGATATAGAGCAGATATTGCAGGTGATAGTAATGTTCCTGCATGGACGCTGCCACTGCATTGGCGGTGTAGGCATCTGGCTCTGAACCAAGGTAGTTACTTTTCCAGTCGAGCAGGTAGTATTTGCCCTGATAGCGACACCAGCAATCCACCACCCCATTGAGAAATGCGCTGCGGTCATCCCAATGAATCGGGGTGTCGGGCAATTCAAAGGAAAACTGTTGCAGCCAGCTGGAGCGCGCTACGAGTTGCCTCAAACCGTTCCATGCTTCATTTCCCCAGGTCGTGAACACGCTGAATTCAGTTTCGCGGAAACAGTCAGACTCCTGCAGATTTCCCAAGCACAGGGAAACGCCATCCGGCATCTGCACCGAACTGTTGACGAGATCGTGAAGCCACGGCAACAGCACGGGAGTCCAGCGGTCCGACTCGTATCCATAGCGTCTCAAACTTGTCTTGACATGTTCCGGCCAGGACGACGCATCCTGAAAGGGCAAATGCTCGAGCAAATCGTGAAACATTAATCCGGCTTGGGTACCGCGATCAAAATTGGCGATGCTGAGTGACAATGGGGCTGTGGGTTGAGCGGCTTCAGGGCGACGCTCCAACAGTTCGGGTTCGTCGCTGTCCGGGATATCCCGGTTCAGCACTCCATGTGCGATGCCCGTGAAGCTCAGGTGTGCCAGAGGTGCCGGAGTTACAGGAGGCGAATCGGGGGGTAGCAGTTCGACGGGCAAGCAGGTTTGTTGCGAGTGAATGAGGGTTTGTAACTGCGACTGCTGGATCTCCGATGCTGGAGCATGCATTGCACGATGATGCAAAGCACTTAGCCGGGATGAGAGGTCTTCGCCTGCAGGGAGCCAGAAGTCGAGAGCCGAACTTTCGATCATATCGGGATCCAGATAGAGGGTACACAACACTTCTGCACGGGTGATGGCGACGTAGAGGGTGCGGAGTGCTTCACCAAAGACTTCGTTGGCAAATGCGGTTGCATCGCTTTCGGAAGTGCTGAGCCGGGTCAGGCTGGTTCGCAGCTTTCCGGAGCTGGGATCATGAAATTGTCTTGGGAACTCGGAGCGTCGCTTGGCTTTCTGAGGCAGGATGGGGATAAAAACTACTGGATATTCGAGACCCTTCGATTTGTGCATCGTGAGGATGGTGATGGCGTCTTTATCCGAACTGAGTTGCAGCAGTTGCTCCGGGTCTTGGCGGTTGGGTTCGCGGATCTGCTCCTGTAACCACTGCAACAGTCGGTGTGGCCCCCGGTTTGTGTTGCAGGCTTCGGCGATGAGGAGGTGGCGCAATTGCTGATGGTTGGCAAGTGCCCGATCTGCTGCAGTGGACCGGGACAGATGAAGCCTCCATTCAAAACGTTGGTCCAGATCAGCGAAGGCGGCTTCGAGACCATGGAGTTGCCAGAGTTGGTTTGCGTGGGCAAAGGCTCGCAAAATCTCAGCCCAATGGTTGTCCTCGGTTGCCTGATTGAGCAGGTTTGGATCAAAACAACTCGCTGAGAGTGCCGCCCGGATTTGCTGGAAATCACGAGGTTGGTGAACGGCTTCAAGAATGGCACTGAGATGAAGGGCTTCTGGCGTTTGGAACACACTGGCTCCACCAAACAGAGTGGAAGGGATACGATGCTGACCAAGCGCCTCATGCATGCGGCCCCCGCTTTTGTTGTCGGGAACGAGAACTGCGATATCACCTGGACGGAGGGGGCGCAACCCGGAGGCGGTGTGCAGAAAGTGAGGTCGCTCGAGCAATTGGCGAATATCCTCAGCAGTTTCCTGAATGCTGGCATGGGGACCGTGGGTAGGATCGACCACACGCCACTCAATGCCGCTGGATCGGAGCGTCTCCGCATCCGAACGGGGAGTGAGCAGACAGGATTCATGATTGCGGGGCGCTGAATTGACGGGCTGATAGTCAATCCACTCAAAATGAAAGGGATTTGGACCTTGGAGCAGTTCGTTGACACCGTCATTGATCGCAGGACTGGAGCGCCAATTGGTGTCGAGGTAAAAGATTTGCTGGGCCTTGGACTTTGCCAGTCCATATGTGAAAATGTCACCTCCCCTGAAGCTGTAGATCGCCTGCTTCGGGTCACCAATCAAAATCAGAGGACGGGGTGCGAGTCCTGAAGGAGGTTGCAGGAAAATCCGGTCGAGAATGGCAAATTGAGTGGGATCGGTATCCTGGAACTCATCTACGAGCGCATAGGGGTAGGCATCGTACAAGTGTTTAGCGAAGTGGCCGTCAGGCATGCACACGATCTCTCTGGCGTAACGCAGCAGTTCATCAAACCGAAGGGTTTGCTGTTCTTGCACGAGCCGTTCCACTTGCTGATCCCTGACCTCGAGAGCGTGGGTGATCAGGAATTGCGCAAGGGAATCGAGCTGTTCTGGCAGGGCTTCGAGGGCAAGGTAGAAGGATAACTGCTGAATTGACTGCCCCTTGCGCAGCTGTTCAACCATGCTGGAGTATTGAAAGGGAAGAAGCTCGGTGAGAAAAGACAGGTGTGCCGGGACTCCCGAGAAGACACGGTCAAAGTTCTCGAATGCCAGCTGCATGTGTTCGGGCTTGTAGCAGTTTCGGGATTTTTTGAGAGGGGGTGTGTCGGAAAGCAACTCTGCCCGAATGGCATCGCGATCCTGTTTCCATGCAGATTGCAGGTGTTGAAATTCATGGGTGAACCACTGCTGAAGGTTCGTTTGGGGTGAGTTCCCAGATGTGAATTTCAAGTCATCCGACTCCTTGAGGCGCAGCGCATTGCGAAAAAAGTTGGACTTGAGTTCCAGCGCATTCATTCCCAATGCAATCCAAGGATTGTGGGCTGCGCTCGCCTGCACCGAACGCGCAACCTCGATCTCGATTTGATCCTCGAATGACCGGGCGTCCTGAAGAATTGCAAACTCACTGCCAAGCCCTGCTTCCACGGAAAACTCCCGCAAAATGCGATTACAGAAACCGTGTATGGTATAAATCGCAGCACAGTCGAACTGGTCAATGGCTTCGCTCAGGCTGCGGATTTCCCGATCATTTCCACATTGGATATGGACCTGTAGCTGCTCCTGCAATGCACGCCGCGTACGGTCGCGAAGCTCCTGCGTGGCCTTTTCGGTGAACGTGAGCACGAGCACCTGGTCCAGTCGGCATTTTCCCGAGGCGATCAGATTACAGATGATGTGGGTAATGTTGTGGGTTTTACCTGTGCCCGCACTCGCTTCGATGAGTGTGATTCCCGGAGCAGGAACAAAATGACGGAGATCCAGGCGTTGTGGGTTCATCAGTGTGCTCATCACATCGGATTCTGGATACGGCTTGAACTGAGCGGACTGAGAATCGCATGTGCAAGCTCGTCGAACTGGGTTTCAAAAGGCGATACCCCACGAAAGAGAAATTCATTATACGGATCATATTTTTCACCGCGTTCTCCTTCCCAGGCAGTGCTTTGCGCAATCGAGTTCCGTTTTTCCGGTTTTCGAAGTGCATAGCTGCTTGTGGCAGGGAAAAACGGAACCGGTCCGCTGCCGAACTCGAGGTAGAGTTCAAACAACTCACGAAGTATGCTTTCGGGATTCGACGGAGGTTGCAGCCACAAGCTCGCATCGCGGTGGAGCAGGACGAAGCTGCGTCGATGCTCCGGTGTTTGCTGTGCCCAGATTGCCAAGAGGTGAACCCATGCCTCGATCTCGTATTTTTCGGCTTTGCGCGAGCCGTGTACAGCGGCCAGAAATGCATTGGAAGGAAGAGGCTCCGCCAGGGCAGCGCAAGCGAGTCGATGTCCGGGCATGACTTCGAGTTCGGTTGCGACAATGCCCTGACTGTCCAGAAGATGCAGTCGGTCTGGATCCACCAGCGTTCGGGTTCCTGTGAGGTCCTGCAGAATCGCATCGAACCCCAGTTCGCACAGTTTGCCGGGAAGTTGCGCTGCGTGGGATTCAATCAGGGTAAATTGTTCGCTTCGGGACAGGCCCTTTGCCTGTGCCTTTAGCAAATGAGATCGCAGGGCATACGAGGCACCCGCTCCGAACCACAGGAGCGGTTCGTGCATGGGGGTGTCGTCAAAAGTGTCAGGGAAGCGCATGCCAAGGCATTGTTCACAAACGAATTGATTGGGGTGCCTGAAGAACCGGGCGAGATCCCAGATGGTCAGATCTTCCGTCAGGGATGGGTTGGCGGTGGGCAGGCTAACAGTGTGTGTTGTGGATTTCCCAGCTTGCTGGAGTGCCTGTGCTACTGCGAAGTCATATCCGGATGTGTGGCGCAGCCAGGGATTTGTTCCGAAGCATTCGGCATCGTAGGCAAAGCGAGGATGTTGGATGACGGGCACGACGGGTTCTGCAGGAGGGGTTTCCAAAAGTGAAGGCAATGCATCCAGAATCGCTTGTACGGCAGGGGAAAGCAACGGAGTGGTGGTACCCGATGCATCCTGACCCTCGTAAATCACAATCCATTGATCCCGGGTTTGATGGATCGACTGGAGCAGCCAGTATCGGCCATCCTCGCGCAGTGAAGGATCGCCGGGCTGTGGGTTTCCGGTTTGCAGTAAATCATGACTGCGTTCGGTGTCCGCAGTGGGGAAATCCCGCTCATTCATGCCCATGAGGATGCGAATGCGGCAGGGCGTCAGTTCTTCGGCCTGAATGGAAGCAAAGGCGATGCCGGACTTGCGGTTCATGACCTGTGGTGGAGGAAGCTGTGGCAGGGACTTGCGCAGCAGGTATCGAAAGACGGAAAGCTCGATGGCCTCTGTCAGTGGCCATTGTTCACGAAGGCGGGAGAGTGTGCTCAGCAAGACCTGTTTTTCGAACTCCCGACTTGGGGGTATCACGCGATTGGCGATTCGGGTGAAAACCTCACAGCAGGTTTCCATCGAAAAGGGCGCGGAGCGAAGAGCAACGGCACACTGTTTGAGCCAGTCGTAGAGATTTGCCCAGCGGTAAAAGGTTTCGGAATGATCGTAAGGCGGATCTGCAGCGAATGCGTGGAATCCGATGGCATCGGGTTGCAGCTCTCCAGCGTAGGCCTGAACCAGCAGGGATTGGCCCCGCTCCCAGCTGATGTCGCCAGTGTCGGCTCCTTGGGCAGGGTTGCCCCGAAAAATGCCCGCCGCCCGGGTCCAGTAATCCATCAGTTCCAGATCGCGAAGCGAAAATTCGAATGATTCCCGAACGGGTTCGGTTGCGAGCCAGTCGAGCAAGGCCGGGCGTTCCCAGTCGGTGGTTAGCCAAGTGAACAATTCGAGCACGGATCGAATGCCCGGACTCTCTTCGGCTTCGCTGGTGCGTTGAATGTGGTAAGGCAGATGGTTTTTTTCCGATTCGCCTCCAAAGATTTCGTTGATGGCGGGCAGAAAAGGGGTGATGTCCGGTGCGACCACCTGGATGGATTCAAGCTTCAGATCTGGGATTTCTGTGAGGCAGCGGTGGATGCAGGCTTTTGCAATTTCAACCTGCCTGCGCGGATTGCAGGCACTGTGCACTTGAATGCTGTGATCTTGGGAAAAGGGAAGAAAGTGCAGTCGGTTGGGACTTCGCTCCGGGTCGAGCAGGTGGGATTGAAGTTGCTGCAACCGCGTTGCATCTGTGTGGGAGTAGGGTTCGGAAAAATACTCCATACTCTGGAGTTCACGGTCGAGCAGATTCATCTGCATCGCGCGCGCCCGTTGCCCCAGCTTTGAAAGCAGTTCATACCGTGTCGGATGCACCGGGGAATCGAGATCCAGAATCTGGGGTTCCCTGAGGGATTGGCGGGTGAGATCGACCAGGAATGCAGCGCTGGGAAACGGCAAATAGAGGTAGATGGTGCGATCCTGAGATTGTGCCTCAAGCGCCTGCCACACGCTGGGCGGGAAATTCCAGAAACCCAGACAATGCAGGTTGGGGCCCCGGGGTGCCGAGGATGTTGCCCTCTGCGGAGCTGACACGCATGGGTGTGGAGTCGCCCCCATTTGCAGCAGGTATTGATAGAGACGTTGCTGTAACTGCGCCTGTTCTGTATGCAATCCCGGGGGAACAAGGTTTCTTGCCCACTGCTGCAGCCATTCGGGCCGGTGCAGTGCGAGCCGTTGCAGCTGAGTGGCATATTCCCAGGCCAGTTGCATTGGTTGGACGGGTGTTGAGGTAGCGGAACGGGGTTGCAGTAGGTGATGGAAAGATTCGAATGCTCCGGATTGCAGTCCGTGCCATATCCATGCGGCCCATTCGATCATGAGTGCGTTACGCGAAGCGGGTGCGTTGTGTCCGGACAATGAACCGTCTTCTGAACTTTCGAAGAGTGAATCGATGTAGCGAAAGCGAAGATTCATGCTGATCCCGCAATGCTGCGCGAGGGATTGGTTGAGCCAACCAGCGAGGCGATGATTGGGAACCAGGATCTGACTTTCGTGTACGCCCAGTTGTTGTTGCTCGGAGCGGATGTTGTCGATCCACGGTTCCAGCAGGCGTTCATAGCATTGCGATGTGATGGCGATCAGGGGCATTGGAGATGGAACTTCGACTTGAGCAATCCCAGTATCCGAATTGTGAACTCTGTTGTAAAGTCCGCGACGGGTAGTTTTTTGCTTCCGCCGCGTGGATAGTTGTGAGAATCTCAAATCGCCTCGATTTCCGCACCTGCCCATCTGTCATGAATGCTTTGAAACTCCGAATTTTTGAACTGCCGCCAATTGGAACCAACGCTTACCTGCTGCTGAACGAGAGCACTGGAGAAGCAGCCCTGTTTGATGCCCCCTTTGGGGCGTATGAGGAGGTGGACAAGGTGCTCGAGCGAGCACAGTCGGAGCTGACTGGTGTGTGGCTCACCCACGGACATTGGGATCACATGCTCGATGCTCACGCGTTCAATACAGCAGGAATTCCGGTCTATGGTCACCGAGAGGATGAGCGGTTTATTAACCATCCGGAGCGCATGGCTGCATTTTCGATTCCGGGGATGAGCTTTCAGCCCGCTCGACTCGATGGTTACCTTGAGCATGCACAGGTGTTAACGATTTTGGGACATACAGTTGAAGTTCGCCATGTGCCGGGACACAGCCCGGGCAGCGTGGCGTTTGTCTTTCCAGATCTGAGATGGGTCATTTCGGGCGATGTGGTTTTTGCGGGCAGCGTTGGCCGCACCGATTTCCCGGGATGCAGCCATGAAGTTCTCATGCAATCGATTGCCGAGCACATTCTTCCTCTGGAGGATGATTATGTGCTCTATCCGGGACATGGACCCAAGACTACAATCGGAAAGGAACGCGGCCTAAATCCTTTTATTCGAGGGTATTAGCAAGCATGAATCCGTATGGAAAACCGATGTTTCACCTTGAGGAAATGAAGAATATGTGTTTGGTTTGCGTCAACTCTAGCATCACCGGCTGAACGATTGGAAGGTTTCCAATTGAATGCCGTTCAAAGCAACCGATTCGTCGGTGCATTCAATAACCTATTAAATCACAAACTCTCTCCATGGACGGAAAAACAAAAGCAATCGTTGCACACCTAACTCTCATCGGCTGGATCATCGCTCTGGTTGTGAATCAGAACGAGCAGAAGGATGAGCTTGCAAGCTTCTACATCCGACAAATGCTCGGTCTGATGCTCGCGAGTTTTATCCTCTCCTTTATTCCGGTCATCGGCTGGATCCTCTGGATCGTATCCTTTGTATTCTGGATCATCAGTCTGGTTGGCGCCATCGGTGGTCAGCCCAAAGAACTTCCACTCATCGGCAAATTCTTTCAGGATTGGTTTAAGGCTCTCTGAGCAGGGTTAAAACCCAATCCCCATTCTTTTTCACCGCCCTGGCATTGCTGCGGCGGTGTTTTTTTGTACGCCATTGGAAAATAAAACGCGTGCATGCAGGATGTCCCTGAGACCGTCGGACCCTTCATCGGATTTCCCTTTGAATTGCCGGCCCACTGTCAGTAGGGTAGTCATGTCATGGCAGCAACAATTCCATCTACAAAACCCAAACGCATCATCGTTACAGGTGGCAGCGGAAAGACAGGACCCTGGGTCATTCGCCATCTGCTTGAGCAGGGTTATGAAGTGATCAATGTGGATCAACGCATGCCTTCGGAAGAACTGTGCCATACCATCGTGTGTGACCTTTCGGATGCCGGGCAGGTTGTGTCCGCATTTTCGCCGTTTGGAACTGGTGACCGCAGTCCCTATTGTGGAGTGATTCACCTGGCAGCGATTCCGCGGGCGCACATGGTGCCAAACCCTGAGGTGTTTCGCATCAATGTGATGAGCACCTACAATGTTCTGGAAGCTTGTGCGATTCTGGGAATACAGAAGGTGGTTATTGCGTCGAGTGAGTCGTCTTACGGCATTTGTTTTGCGAGCGATTTTTTTGAACCGCACTACCTTCCTGTGGATGAAGCGCATCCGCAGCTACCCGAAGATGCCTATGGTTTGTCCAAGGTTGTCAATGAAGCGACAGCCGCTGCATTCCATCGTCGCACTGGCATGCAGATCCTGTCGCTGCGACTGGGCAACATTCTGTGCCCTGAAGACCATACCGCGATTCGCGAAATCGCCGATCAACCCGAAATGCGCAAGCGCATCCTCTGGTCCTACATCGATGCACGGGATGTGGCAATCGTCTGTCGCCTGGGCATAGAGAAGGATGGCATCGGCTGTGAATCAGCCATACTTGCGGCAGATGACACTTCGTCGAGCTTGCCGTCTGCGGATTTGATCCGTTCCTATTTACCGGGAGTTAAGGATATTCGGGGAGATTTTTCCGGGCGTGAGGCACTGATCTCTAACGCCCGAATCAAGGCTTTGACTGGCTGGCGACAGCAGTTTTTCCTCGATTTGGATTGAATCCCGGGCTGCTGACGGTTCAGAAGCCTTTGGTTTCCAACGTCCACCCTGCATCTTGCTCCCTTAACTTCGATTCATCGAGGAACCATTGCGATGCGCTGGATTGACCCTTGAGATGCCAGTCGAGCCAAGCGAGTGCAACAGGGGAATAGGCGCCGCCATGTGGTTCGTGGTAGGTGCCACCATGTCCCACATCAAGGTTGGCCATGGCAATGGGCACGTGATTCACGCGTGCGAAATCATCCATCGCGTTTCCATAGGCTATATCAGAGGGACCCCCCATGAGGTAGAGCACGGGGCCGTGAAAGTGCAGTAATGCATCCTTGTCGAGTGATGGCATCAGGGGCATGGGAGAAGGGGTAGGCAAAACGCCGCTGTTGCAGACAATGGTGGTGCTGATGCGCGGATCTCCCGAAATTTCAATTGCCTGAAGTCCACCACAGGACATGCCCATGGCCGCAATGTGATGGGTGTCGATTTTGCCGTAATACTCGCTTTGAGGATCTCGGTTTTGCTGGAGGATCCAATCCAGCGCTTCGAGAAGCTGCCCGGAGTGGGTTGGTTCGCGGGAGCGCTCGTCGCGTTCATGGATTTGATCAAGTCTCCCGATAGCGAGAATCAGATACCCGTGTGAGGCAATTTCGGAAAGAAAATTTTTGTGCTCCTGAGTGGTGTTGGCGCAGGCTCCGTTTCCCCACAACAGGACCGGGAGCGTGAGGTTACTCTCAAAAACATCAAGATTTGCTGGCTGAAAAAGGGTCATGCCCGGGAGTGCTTCGCGCTCGGTAGCAACTGCAGAATAGGCTCCGCTGCCACCGTCTTCGATCATGACGTTGGCCGGGTTGGAGGATGCGTTGTCAGGTGCGGGGGATTGAACAGTGGGGACGAGCTGGTACGCCTGTTCAAGAAAGGATGGGTAGAGTGCCTCCTGGTCAATCATGTTCACGTAGAAGAGGGCGATGAGATCATGTCCCGGATCGATGAGATAGGCGGTGCCGAACATGCCACCCCAAGCGAATGCAAGGTCTGAAACTGCAGGTACGGGCTTTTGGTGTGTATGCAGTTCAAACCCCAGTCCAAAGCGAAACCCGTTGTCGTTTTCTGCATCCACTGGTAGACGGTTGATGCGCGTCATGGCTCGAACGGTTTCGGGTTTCAGGATGCGAACACCATTGTAAGTTCCTTCGTTGAGCAGCATCTGGCAGAATTTTGCATAATCTTCGATAGGTCCATTCAAACCGATGGCACCTTCGGCGTACGAGTGCGGCGTGCGAATGGTTGCCTCACTGTAGAGGGTGGTTGCAGCTTTCAACTCTCCGTCCTCCAATCGATAGGGTTTGACGAAGCGGGAGAGCTGCTCGGGTTCGTAGTACCAGTCCGTTTCCTCCATTCCCAGTGGTAGGAGGATGTGCTCCTTGACAAAATCCCTCAACGGCTGTCCTGAGATGCGCTCAATCAAATAACCGAGCATATTGGTGCTCACGTGGTATTCCCAGCGCTCACCGGGATCGAATCCGAGCGGATACTCGGCGAGGGCGAGCATTTCCTCTTCGAGAGTCTGCGATTCCGAATTTCCGCCACCAGTGCGCTGGCCAGCTGGTGGATTCTCGGGAATCGGACCTCCGAACCCGGCAGGCGCTCCACTCGGAGCACCTTGCGCCGCACGAATCTCACGAACCAGTCCCGCTCCAAGTCCCGAGGTATGCGACAACAAGTGAACAAAAGTCATGGGTTGCGCAGCGGGGCGGGTTTCATAGCTTCCATCTTCATGCACTTTGGTGACAACGGTATTGGGAATACCGGGGAAATACATCGAGACGGGATCATCAATCGACACTCGACCTTGCTCTACGAGCAGCATGAACGCAACGCTTGTAATGGCTTTGGTCTGAGAGAAAAGCACGTAGTAGTCGTCAGGGCGGGCAGGGATTTTGTTTTCCAGGTCTTTCCACCCAAATGCCTTGTGATAGACCACATTCCCTTCCTTGGCCACCAGTGCGCTGACACAGTTGAGGCGTCCGTCATCGACAAAGGACTGAAGCAACGCATCCATCTCAGCGATGGCTTCGGAGTCCGCCCCGATGACCTGGAGATCTGGCTGCTGAGTCAGTTGCTGGGAAGCGAAAGCGGATATCGTGAGCGTGACCGTGGCGGAAATCAGACGGACTGCGGAACAAAGGGAACGAATGGAATGCATGGTTTTGGGGATTGGTGGCAGGGGTTTGAGTAACCCCGGTTTCAAGTCAGAGGATGAAACTTGTTCGTATCAACGAGATTGTCGAATGAGGCCAGCGTGCGGATGGTTGCGAATCAGCCCTTGTATTCGGCTTTTTGCGCACGTTTTTTGGCGTCTTCTCCTGTGATGATCACTTCATGACCATCGAGCAGGGAGACGGATCGGTACACGGGGCCGGATTTGCGACGACCGCTGTTCGATCCGCTGCGCGACCCAACACTGCGCCCTGCAGACGCGCCCGCAGCATATTTTTTTTCGAGCGCTTCACGCTTGGCTTTGCGTTCTTGGACTTTTTTGATGAATTCGGGATCCAGAGCCATAGCATATCAATTTAGACCTTCCTTGTAAGGGATTCAACCTCAGACATGCGGATGTGAGCGGGAAGGTTTCGAACTGGAAGTCAACCGTGGTTCCTCGCCGGGATTGTAGAGCTTTGATTTCAACAGCATGACTTGCAGCAATCCTAGCCTGTGATATCATGGGAGTAGTCGTTCGCATGCCATTTGAGTCTACCATTTCCCAGCAGATGAAGGTCCATCACATCTATCTCTCTCCCAGACACAATTTTGTCGGACGATGGGGCAAAGGCGCAGCTGGTCAGGAAATGGTCGAGGTGGAGGCTGTGACTTGCGCCGCAGGTCGTGGGTTGGTGGGTGATCGCTATTTTGACCATCGGCCTGACTATAAGGGGCAGATCACTTTTTTTTCCATGGAGGTGTTCGCTGAGATGTGCCGGGAATTGGCCTTGCAGTGGATTCGCCCCAGTTCCGTGCGCCGAAACGTGTTTGTTTCCGGGGTGGATCTCAATGCATTCATCGGCCAAACCTTCGAAGTTCAGGGACTTGGTTTCGAGGGGACCGAATCCTGCGCACCTTGTGACTGGATGGAACTTGCAGTTGGTGAAGGTGCCCGCGATTTTTTAGAAGGAAGGGGCGGACTTCGCTGCCGAATTCTCAGTGATGGAGTGCTGCGCTGTGATGCTTAGTGGACCTCTCAACGGAATCGTCATGGCGGGCGGAAGTTCCCGGCGCATGGGTCAAAACAAGGCGTTGATTGAAATCCTTGGTGTTCCCCTGCTGATCACTCAGGTTCTGAAACTCTATGCTCTGTTTGAGGAGCAGTCATCCTTTGAAATCCTTGTTTCGGTACGGCAGTCCGGACAACTCGATTTGCCTGAGCATGCACGATACGTGGAAGATCTGCGTCCGGATGA
Source organism: Puniceicoccaceae bacterium (assembly GCA_040224245.1). Taxonomy (NCBI): domain Bacteria; kingdom Pseudomonadati; phylum Verrucomicrobiota; class Opitutia; order Puniceicoccales; family Puniceicoccaceae; species Puniceicoccaceae bacterium. The sequence continues at coordinate 47,840 of JBEGIR010000014.1, forward strand.
AGGTCCGCTGATGGGACTCTACACCTGTTTGCAGGAATGCGCGGCTGGACACGTTGTGGTGCTCGGTGTGGACATGCCACGAATGGATGCACCAACCCTGCGTGAGTTGATTGACCAGTGTGAACCGGGCGTTGGAGTGGTTCCTGTCTACCGAAACTCCGCATTTTTTGAACCTCTGGCAGCAGTGTATCCCGTTGAGATTTTACCGATGATCGGGCGATGGCTGGACGCGGGAAAGCGATCCCTGCAGGAGTTGATACCGGAGGCTATTCGAGAAGGCTTGCTCAAGCGCTTTGAAATTCGTCCTGTGGATGCATCCCGATTCATGAATGTGAACTGCCCGAAAGATTGGGTGGACTATGGGGACGGATCTGGCTAGTTCGCAGCGGGTGTCCGCCATTGACCTGTCCCGTTTTTGAGCCATGCTGGCATCCATTGGGTTATGGTTAATGACACGCTATATCATCTTGGATTTGGTCGATCTGACCTTGGTGATTCACCCGTAAAAACAGCACTGCTCTCGGGGGACCCGGGTCGGGCCTTACAGATTGCAGAGCAATCGTTTGAGGACACGCGATGTCTTTCGGAGAATCGCGGGTTGAACAGCTACCTCGGCACGATTGACGGTCGGCCAGTGATCTCGGCAACGAGCGGAATGGGAGCTCCGAGTCTTTCAATCATTGTCAATGAACTGGTGCAGTTGGGAGTGACGACGATCATCCGGGTGGGCACAAGTGGCTCCATCCAACCCTATGTGAAGGTGGGAAGTGTTGTGGTTTCGTCGGCATCTCTCTGCCTGCAGGGTGCTGCGCTTGACATCGCCCCGGCCGAATATCCCGCAGTCGCAGACCCTTTTCTGACCGTAGCACTTTCGAATGCGGCAGAACGCCTCGCCATTCCCTCGCATGTCGGCATCACGGCCAGTGTTGATACGTTCTATGAGGGGCAAGGGCGCAAGGGCAGCGCCAACCCCAATCTGCTTCGTCGCCACCATGGAATGGTTGAAGAATTCGCCAACCTCAATGTTCTGAATTTTGAGATGGAGGCGGGTACCCTTTTCAAAATGGCGGGGGCTTACGGATTTCGAGCAGCTTGTGTGTGTGCCATTATCGCGCAGCGCACGGATTCCGAGGAAGTGGTGATGGAACACAAAGATGTTGCTGTGTCGAATGCGATTCAGGTGGCTGTTGAGGCGATTCGCTTGGGTATGATACCGATTCGATTTAATACTGGCATTTAATTATAGAGTAGACATGTTGTCTGCATGAGGAGACGACGAATCGGTGACGCAGCAGACCGCCGTAAGATCAAAAGACTGCTGAAGAAGAACAATCCGGGCTGGAAACAGACCCGTTTAACCGCGCTGAAGATGGCGTTCTCGCCTGATAATCCCGTGAGCCTGATCGCCGAGAGTTGCGGCGTGGGGGTGACGACAGTGAACCGCTGGATCGCAAGCTACAAGGATGGCGGTCTTGATGCGGCTCTGGAGCGTGGCACGGATCGCAACCATCGTCCGAGCAAAGCCAACGATGAAGTGCTGGCCTATCTGGAGGACGGGTTGGAGGCACAGCGCTGGAACACCCTTGTGGAAGCGACTGCAGAGCTTGAGCGTCGTTTTGAGCGTCGCTTCGACTACAAGACAGTCTGGACTTGGGCAAAAAAATGCGCGGGGGTGCTTCGGGTTCCCCGCCCCGTGCATGAGAAAAGGGACCCGGCCCAAGCGGATGCGTTCAAGCGCCGCTTCTTGGGCATCCTTAAAAACCTGCCTTTGAGAGGCGATAAGCCGGTGAAGGTCTGGTTTGCCGACGAGAGCCGCTACGGACTATTGCCGAACCTCCGGCGTGTCTGGACGAAGAAAGGCCATCGTCCCCACAAGCGCTGGAAAAGCGAATACAAATGGAGCTATTGCTACGGAGCGATCGACGTGGTCGACGGCAGCACAGTGTTTGTGCAAACCCCAACCGTTAATCTGGATTGGACGGAGGCTTTCCTACTGCAAATCAAATCCCAGTATCCCGAGCATGAGCATATCGTTGTCTGGGATGGTGCGGGCTTCCACCCGAAAGACAGCTACCATGAACAGGTGCCCGCCGATGTGCACATCGTGATGCTTCCGCCATACAGCCCGGAGTTGAACCCCATCGAAAGACTATGGGACCTGATTCAGGATCATACCTCGAACAAACTCTGGCCGAACATCGAAAGGCTCGACCAGGTTGTCGCACTTCTTCTGAAAGATTGGTGGGAAGATCCGGGACGGGTCATACGTTTGGTCGGTAACGGTTGGATACGCGCTTCAGCAAACGCTTCTTAAAATCACGACTATACCAAAGTTAAATCGAATCGGTATGATATAGTTTTTGCATCCCCATCATGCAGGACACAGATTACAGTCGGCTCCAGAAGCAAGGATGGGCTGTGATGCAATCCTGGCATTTATTGTGTTTTGTATTCCTCTTGGAAACTGGGATTTCAGCATTGATGGGGAATGGAAACGAAATGGATGATCCCTTGCACGAGTCGAATCAGAGTGCAAATCTGGACGCCAGTGTGTTCTCCTTTTCAGAGCAGGCAGCCCAACCCTATGCAGTGTTGCGGGATCAACTGCACCAGCACACGACAGCGTTGATTCTGGCAGAAATGCGAGAGGATTCAGTGGGCATACAGGAGGCGTTAGCTGGGTTGACCAAAGGATTGCAAGCGATCCTTGATCGGGCATGCCATCCGGCTTCGCCCGAACCATCAAGAGAGCTTGAACGAGCTGCCCGTGAACTTGCGGTTCATTTGGATCGAATCGGGTATATCCGGGATTCGGGTGAGATGCAGGACTACCGGATGGAAGTTGGCAAAACCACTGCCCGCATCACTCAGTTTGACGCTGTTCTCAAGTCCGTTGCAGGGGATTCCGCATCCACCAGACCCAAGGAGCGGATCTCCCGTGATTCGTCTGAATCAGAGAAATAATCACCCACGGCAGTTGCCGGGGGTGATTATTCTGGATTGGTATCAGTGGATTGCCAGATCAGTGCTCTGAGGGATTTCCTGGAACATGATGGCGGTGAATGGAACGGTAGTAGTCGAGTCCATGCTCCGCGGGTTCTGCGGTTTTCGGCCAGGGATGATCGTGAAAGGAGTGAAAATAGGTAAGGCAGGCATCCTTGTATTCCACAGCCTCCCGTTCCTGCCGCTTCAACAATACCTCCACATGGTGATGCCGCTGCGCGTCAATGTGGGGTTTCAGTGACTGCCATTGCGGTAACCAGCTGCGCACGGTATCCACCCCTCGTTGATAGTAGCGACCCATTTCCTGCCAAAGTGTCAATCCGTTGGGCATGGGGTGGTCCCATGGAAGATGGTGGAACCACAGGAGCAGTTCAACCGGTATAGTTTGGGGATCGGACCACTGCTCCTGGAGGGTCTTGCTGTATTGTTCAAGCGCGTTAGACCCCGATGCGGTGCGGTCAAAGCCAATGCCATGCGAACTGGCTTGGTGATAATAAACCGAAGTCCAGTCGGGGCGACCTCCTTCTACCCAGGGTCCGGGACCGTAGTGATGTCCCCGTGCCATGATGTGATGGAGTCCCAGTGGCATTGAATACTCTACGACGGCCTCCCGGGACTCGAGCAACATCGGTTTCAAAGTTTGATGGATGACTTCATCGGAACCGAAGGTCTGGTGAATCCATTCGGTTGCGATTTGCTCGCTGGGCAGTCCGGGGTCCCAGGCGAGGCGACCGAAGGCGTACCAGTTGCTCTGGAGCAACGGGTGACCAGTCCAGTTGCGATCAGTTCCAATGTTGGATACACCTGCGATCATCGAGTGTTCCACATCGGAGTAGGCACCTTCGATGATGCGTGCAACGGTTGAACCCTCTCCAGAAGTATAGGTATCGGCATCGAGCACTTCCTCAAAAAGTGGTGCCAAAAATGCCAGGTGAATTGCACCTCCCAAGTACTCCTGCGTGATTTGAAGCTCAAGCCCCAATGGAGTATGAGGCATGGCCCCAAACATGGGGTGGAAGGGTTCTCGCGGCATGAAATCGATCGCGCCATTCTTGACCTGGATGATGACGTTTTTTCGGAATGCTCCATCCAGTGGAACGAATTCGTCATACGCCTGTTTGTGGCGGTCGACAGTATTCTCGTGCGTATAGACAAAGGCGCGCCAAATTACGATTCCCCCGTGAGGAGCCAGAGCATCGGCAAGTAGATTGGCCCCGTCGGCATGGGAGCGCCCGTAGTCTTGCGGGCCGGGTTGTCCTTCCGAGTTTGCTTTTACCAGAAATCCTCCAAAATCCGGAATGTGCTGGTAGATTTCGTTGATTTTGGCATTCCACCACGCCTGCACCCCAGGATCGAGCGGATCAGCAGTGTCGAGTCCGCCAATCTCCATAGGAGCACTGAAGCGGGCAGTGAGATAGGTCTGGATACCGTACGGACGCAGTGCATCGGCAATGGCCGAAGTTTTGACAAGAAAATCAGGAGTGAGCACGACCGCGTTGGCATTCACGTTGGTCAAAACGGTTGCATTCACCCCGATGGAGGCGTTCGCGCGTGCGTAATCCCGGTAGCGGGGAGAAACGTAGTCTGGCAGCTGAAACCATTCCCAGATCGATTGCCCAGACTGAACGCGCTCAGTGGTACGGGTGAGGTTGTCCCAGTGGTTGAGCATGCGGTGTTGGATGCGGGGTTGGTCGAGCATGGGTTCAGCCATGTGGGTTGATATGCTGCCGTCCTGCAGTGAACGCAGAAATGCGAAGGCTCCATACAGCACTCCGATATCCCGTTGCCCGGTGATCACCCATGGTTTTGCCTCAAGATCGTGAAGGCGAGCGATCAGAAATCCCTCGTCATTCAGGTCAGTCAACCGGGATTCCACGCGGTCACGAATCTCAGCCGGGAGTGATGCAACCGGACCCGCATGCAGCGGCGACCCCACATGGTTATAGGTCGTACCCAGCAACCCTGACAGTCCGGTGTGGAGTTCACTCGCAGCCGCTTCGAGTGTGTCGGAACTTCCGTGAACCTGCACACTACCCATTACATGTGCATCGCTGACAAATGCATGGGTTTCTGGCAGCGCGTCGTAGCGAAGCCACAGGTCATACCCATCTTCGGCGAAGATCTGAAAAAAGCCGTTCGTAAGCAAAACGAACAGCAGGCTGCTTCGCAGCATGGCGGAGAAGGGTGTGGGGCAATGGGATGCAGTCATGGTCACTTGGGTTGATCGGAATGGAGTTGTCTGCGGACAACTCCCGATGTTTCAGGGGAATTAAATGTTTAATCAACGAACCTAGGCGGAATTGATTTTGGGGCAATGGCAAATGGAGAAAATCTGCTCAACTCCATGATGGATTCGAATTGATCTCGGGTTCAGCCTCGGTAGGCTGAGTGAACCATGCTTGGAGAAACGTTGCGCCTGTTCCTTTTTAGCCTCTCCCTGGGTGCGCTGGTAGGCTTAGTTCGCCAGTGGGCAGACCGATCTGAGATTGGAGAGGACGGTGCTGCGGAATCCAGTGCAGGACTGCGGACCTATGCCCTTTGGAGTTTTTTGGGAACATTGTCAGTGTACTGCAGTGTGCAATTCCATAGCTGGACGTTTCCCATCGTGCTGACACTGTTTGGGAGCTACCTCATCGTTGGTTACGCGCTTGAACATACCGGAAAGGCCGGGATCGGGTTGACCAGCTATGCGGCTGGGCTGATTACCTTTCTGATGGGGGCGATGGTGATGTGGGGAGAGCTTCGCGTTGCAGTTGCGATTGCGGCCGCGCTTGGGGTGTTGATTGCAGTGAAACAGTCGACCCATGCGTTCACCCGCCACATTCGTCCAGAAGATGTGCGCATCGCCCTGCAGTTTCTGGTCGTGACAGGTTTGATCCTTCCCATTGTGCCAAATGCGGGAATGGGTCCAGCAGACGCAATCAATCCCTACAAAATCTGGTGGATGGTCGTGCTGATTTCTGGATTGGGATTTGCCGGGTACCTGGGTATTCGGGTCCTGGGTGCCAATGCGGGCATCCTGATGACCGGGGTGGCAGGTGGGTTTGCGTCCAGCACAGCAACGACACTGGCACTATCCCGGGCGAGTCGGCAGATGCCGGAATTGTCAACCAGTCTGGGACTTGGCATTTTGCTCGCGTGCACCATCATGTTTGCGCGAGTTTGGGCGATTTTGCTGACCTTGCATTCCGAGCTGGCCTTTCTGCTGATCCTCCCGTTTTGCCTGATGGCCGCACCGGGTGTCGTGACGCTTCTGGTCGTATGGATCAGAGGGTGGGATCAAGGCAAGATCGATACCCCCGAATTGAAGAATCCATTAAGCCTCGGCGTCGCGATAAAATTTGCACTGCTTTATGCTGTGATCGTGTTGTTGGTGACGCTGTCGCGGGAATGGAGTGCCGACAAAGGGTTGTATTTGGTTTCGTTTCTATCGGGGTTGACGGATATGGATGCGATTGCGTTGTCCCTGACCGATATGGTGAAACAGGAAACGGTTGGCCTTGAACTCGCGGCAAAAGGCATCGTCATCGGTGCCATCGCAAACACGCTGTTCAAAGCAGGATTTGCGATTTATGCGGGTTCGAAAGCACTTCGCGGCGTTGTGTTCGTAGGCATGGGCAGCATGGTGCTGGCCGGTGTTGCAGGCTGGTGGATGCTGTGAGATGAATCGCTCCCCGTCTGGGAAGCAGGAGCGCACCTGATTTTTTGGGGCTGCCTTCAAGCAACCACTACGATTGTCGCTCTTGTTGCCATACGCGCCATGTATAACTTCCCAGAATGAGCATTAGCACCATGTTGAAGAGGGATCGGGTGTAGATCCAGAGCAGAATCGCCAGAATCACCAGGGTGATAAAACCAATGATACAGGTGAGTTTCAGGTGACGGGGACCCAGAACGGTGCGGAGAATTTGTCCACCATCGAGCGGCAGAATGGGCATGAGATTGATGATGGACCAGAAGATGTTGATGAACACCATCACCGAAATGAAATACCCGATGAAGTAGCCCGCACGGGATTCCAGATCCAGCCATCCAGAGCTGGATTCGCTGATGCCGAGAAAGAGCAGGGCGAGCAAAATGCTCGCAGCGGGGCCGGCTGCTGTGACGAGAATGCTCTTGCCGCGATTGAATTGCTGCTGAGGGAAAGAGGCTGTGCCCCCCATGCCATGCAGTTGGATCACCGCCTGACTGGCCCCCACCTTGATTCCAGCCAGCGCGTGCCCGAGTTCGTGAATCAAAACCGAGTGAATTGCAGCGAGCATGAAGAGCAGCACACGAAACCAGTCGTCAGCCGCTTGTGCGTACAATGCACCTCCCAGAAATGCGGTGAGCAGAAAGAACGTCCAGTGAATGGAAATGGGAATACGGAAAAGTCGGAATTCAATCATGATGATGGCTGGAAGTGTGTGAGGTCCCTGGCATTTCGCAAGGCAGATTGAGAATCGTCTTAATGGATGCAAATCAGAGCAAAGCTTGGATCTCCAGGAAGTAGTATAAAAAAATGAGTTTCCAATTTTCTCCTCTTGACGAATCCCAACCCATGGCTTTTAGTCAGGTTTTTGAGCTTGAAGCTCAGGCGTTGCCCGGTAGCTCAGCGGTAGAGCGATCGGCTGTTAACCGATTGGTCGCTGGTTCGATCCCAGCCCGGGCAGCCATATCCCCTCATCTCGAACCTCGCAAACGAATTGTATTGGGTCTACGTTTTGGAAAACGCTGAAGGTCGGCTCTACATTGGCCAAACCGAGAATCTTGTGCATCGCCTGCACTCGCACAACTCTCCGGAGACGGAAACGATAGCACCGAGTTGGACTCACAAACATGGACCGTGGAAACTGTTGGGAAGCGAGAGCTACTCGACACGGTCCGAAGCTGTGCTTCGGGAAAGAGAACTGAAGCGATGGAAGAATCCTGGCAAGGTTCGAGCCGTTTTTGCAGCACCTGGCTGTTAATCCCGACGTGTCGGGATCGCTGGTTCGATCCCAGCCCGGGCAGCCATATCCCCTCATCTCGAACCTCGCAAACGAATTGTATTGGAAGAACCCTGGCAAGGCTTGGGCTGGGTTTCTCAAAGGGCACAAACGTCACCCAGTAGATTCTGCGAAAGATCGTTTGTCCCTCGTGAGCATTTGTGGTAGTCTGCAAATCCTTGAGTTCATTTCTCACAGCCATTTCTTTATTCGTTTTCACTTGGAACTCGCTTCTTTGTGGAATGAATGCGCTTGTGCTCTGCCTTCATCAGGAAGGGAAGGCGCACATTGAACTGTTGGCGAAGGATGCACCCGATGAGGAGAGTAACTGCGCGGGTTCTGATACCCGGGTTTCTGATTCAGATTGCCCTCCTTGCACAGACATCTCGCTCGCTTCGGTAGATTTGGGTTCTTTCCGGTCAAGTGATCTGGAATCGGTGCAGGCTCCACTACCCGTTGCTTTGCCCCTGATTGCAGGAAATCTACCTGAAGCTGCATTGCATCTGAGGTCAGCAATTGTGAGACCTCAGCTTCCCAGAGGACCACCAGTCTGTGAGGCTTTGTCCAAGCTCGTCAGCCGTTTCATCGTGCTGCGTCTCTGAAAATCCTGATTCCATAAGTCGTGACGGTGGTTCAGTGCGAACTTCCCGTCTTCGTTCATCGGGCAACGTGCCCGTGATCATGGACTTACGTAATCAGGATTTCACATGTACTTTTCTCAAAAAATTAGATTCACACCACTTTTCTTGTTGCTTCCTTTGGGAAGCCTTACAACTCAGACAAGCGTGGGTTCCGATATGGAGACCCTTTCCTATGTGCAGGTTCTACAGCGTGCACTTGCCGCCGACCCTCGGCTGGAGTGGTACACCGCCCTTGAGGATGCCGCCGAAGGACAGATCACTCAGGCAGGGCTTCGCCCGAATCCCGTTGTCGGTGCCGAGTTGGAGAATTTCCTCGGCACAGGACCTTTATCGGGTGTCGATGGTCTGGAGATCTCGCTCGGGATACGACAGCTGATCGAAACGGCGGACAAACTTGAAAAACGAAAGGCTCTCGCAGAGGCAGAACGAGATCTGATCGGCTGGGAACGCGAACGTATCCTGGCCGACATTGAAGCGTCTGTGCGCTCGGCATTCATGGATGTGTTGCTGGCGCAACAGCAACGCAATCTGCGAACCGAACAGCTTGCCCTGGCGGAGCGGAGTGCCGAGGAGACTGCCCGACTGGTCGAGGCTGCACGTTCCGCTCAGGTAGAGCAGGCAAGGGCAACACTTGCTGTGCGGCGTCAGCAGTTTGTGTTGCAACAAGCCGAGAGGAAATATCAGACCGCAAAAACGGTGCTTTCAAGCTATTGGGAAGAAGAGGCACATTCCGATTTCTCCGTGCAGGGTGAAATTCGGATCCAACCGACTACGCCGGAGTTTGTCGAATTGGCGTCCAAGCTGGTCAATACGGCGACACTGGCACGCTATTCGGCGGAGGAGCGGGCGCGCGAGGCCGCGCTCGAACTGGAGCAAGCCCGTGCCACCCCCGATGTTGAGGTTTTTGCGGGCAGTCGCTACTTCAATGAGAGGAATGGTGACATAGGGTTTCGGATGGGCGTCGAAATCCCTTGGCCTCTATTTGATAAGAATCAGGGCAACATTCGCACGGCAAGGGCACAACTACGGGCCGTCTGGCAGGAGCGGGATGCTCAGCACCGTGAGCTTTTGATCGCCCTGAATCGAGCCTATCAGCAGCTGTTGAGCGCACACGCTGAGGCCATGGCGATTCAAACCGAACTCATCCCTTCTGCTGAAGCCACACTGCTTGAAACCGAAGCTGGCTACGAGCGCGGGCAGTTCACGCAATTGGCCGTATTGCAAAGCAGGAACACGCTTTTCGAAGTCCGCGAGAGCTATCTTGAAGCCGTGCAACGGTATGCTCTGGCTCAAGCCGAAATTGAGGCACTCACCCGGCCCGCAGCACTTCAACAATAACTTTTTAATTCCATTTTTTCTATGAATAATGTTCTAAAGAACTTTAAAACAACAACTTATACGCGAAACGGATTGTGCGCAATTCTCTCGCTTTGCCTGGTTGCCGCGATCTGGAGCCAGGACGATCATGCCGGGCATGACCATTCCGAAGAAGCGGGGCATGGAGCGTTCCACGAGGAGCACGCAACCCATGATGACCACGCCCACACCGAAAAAAATGAGCGAGATCATGTGGATCATGGGGACGCTGAAGCGCGTCATGCTCATGCCGGCCACGACGATCATGCAGAGCATGGTGTGAATGAGAAGGGCATCGTCTCAATCCCGGAAAGCGTACAACGTGAATTTGGCATCACGCTCTCTGTGGCGGGTCCTGGCGTCCTGCACGAAGAGGTCATCCTTCCCGGCGAAATCGAGTTCAACCGGGAGCGACTAGCCTACGTAAACCCGCAGTACGACGGAACTGTAACCGCCATTGAGGTTCGACTTGCGGATCAAGTCAGGAAGGGACAAATCCTGGCGCTCCTGGAAAGCACCGAAACACTTCGTCCTTTTGACGTAAAAGCTCCTTTCGATGGAACGATTGTGAGCTACGACATTTCGCCAGGCGAAAGCGTCGAAGCAGGAACCCCGCTCTTCACGGTTGCCGACTTGTCGAGTGTATGGGCGGATTTGCGTATTTATCAGCGCGACTTGAATAAAGTGCGCAGAGGCCAGCGGGTGGTCATCGTCAATGGACACGATGGGCCGCAATTCACTGGAACGATCACTTATATTGCTCCGATGATCGACGAACATACGCGCACGGGCCTTGCGCGTGCCATTGTGGACAACGCAGGCGGTCAATGGCGTCCAGGACAGTTTGTGAAAGGCAACGTTTCCATTGAGGAGCACGAAGCGGAAATAGTGATCCCGCGGAGCGCCCTGCTATCTCACGAAGGAGAACCCGTCGTTTTTGTGCAAACGGACGAGGGATTTGAGCTGCGTCCTGTTCGCCTTGGCCACAGTGATGCCGTATCCGTCGAACTCGAAAGTGGACTCGAGGTTGGGGAAACCTACGTCACGCAGAACGCCATATCGCTGAAGGCGGAGTTAAACAAGGGTTCCTTCGGCGGACACGCCGGACATGTCCACTAAGCAAGGAGGATCATCCCATGTTTCAAAAGATCATTGATACATCTCTGCACAACAAGCTGGTGATTGTGCTCCTGACGATGGCCGTCATCGCTGGGGGTTACTGGAGTTATCGGCAGCTTCCCGTTGACGCTTTTCCCGACGTTTCACCTGCACTTGTACAGGTTTTCACTGTGACCAAAGGCCTCGGCCCCGAGGAGGTTGAAAAGTTCGTCACCTTTCCGGTTGAGGCCGCGATGAGCGGTTTGCCAAAAGTCAAAGAAATCCGCTCCGTCTCCAATTTTGGCCTCTCAGTCGTCAGTGTCTATTTTGAGGAAGACACCGACATTTACTTTGCCCGGCAAGTGGTGGGCGAACGCCTGTCGGAAGCGCGAGAGGCCATACCCGAAGGCTTTGGCGAACCGGAGATGGGACCGATTTCCACTGGTCAGGGCCTTGTGCTCTACTACAATCTGATTGATACTACTGGCGAATACAGCCTCGAAGAGCTGCGCACGATTCAGGACTGGATCGTCAAATACAACCTGCAAACGGTGCCTGGCGTGACTGAGGTGCTGGGCATTGGCGGCTTTGTCAAACAGTTCCAGGTCAACATTGATCCCGATGCCTTGCTGCGCTACAACATCTCTCTGAAAGGAGTCATCGAGCGAATCGAGGCCAACAACCAGAACGTCGGCGGACAGTTCATCGAACGTAACGGTGAGATGTTTATTGTCCGCTCCGAGGGACTGGCACAGGACATCCGCGATCTTGAGCGCATTGTCATCACCCATGAGGACGGCACCCCCATCTTTCTCAACGATGTCGCGACGGTGGAGATCGGCGGCGAGATCCGTCAGGGACTGCAAACCCGCAATGGCTCGGAAGAGGTTGTCTCTGGTATGGTCATCAAGCTCTATGGCACCAACTCGTCTACCGTCATTGAAGCGGTAGAGGCCAAGCTCGCTGAGATTGAAGCGGCACTCCCGGAAGGTGTGGTGATCGACCCCTATTACCAACAGAAGACACTCGTTGAATCGTCAGTCAGAACTGTAACGAGTGCGCTTCTGCAGGGCATCGCCTTGGTGGTACTGGTGCTGCTTGTCTTTATCGGAGGTTTCCGTCCCAGCATCGTTGTTTCCCTCGCGATTCCGTTCTCGGTCCTTTTCGCTACGGTTGCGATGTATTACTTCGGAATATCGGCCAATTTGATGTCCCTGGGAGGATTGGCCATCGCGATTGGCATGATGGTCGACGGAACCATCGTGATGGTGGAAAACACAGATCGCCTCTTGCGTTCTTCCGTTTCCGGCGAATCGAAGTCACGCACGATCTCGCGCGCCTGCCTGGAGGTGGCGCAGCCCATCACGTTTGCGATCCTTATCGTGGTTCTCGTATTCATACCACTTTTTACGCTGCAGGGGGTCGAGGGTAAGATGTTCCGGCCTCTGGCCTATACGGTGGCGCTGGCCATGTTTGGCTCGTTGATCTATGCATTGATTGGAGCACCGGTGTTTTCCGCGCTTTTCATGAGAAAGCCCCGTTCGAAAAAAGGTGCAGAAGCATCTTCCCCACGCGAAGTCTGGGTGGTGCGGCAGCTTGTGACCGTCTACCGGCCAATCGTGAGGCTGTTTGTGCATGTTCGCATCCTGGCGATCACGGTGGCGCTCGTCCTTATCGCAGTGGGAGCCTGGATTTTTCCGAAGCTCGGATCCGAGTTTACCCCGCGACTGATGGAAGGGGACATCATTGCCAATCTCTCGATGGCACCCTCTGTTTCTCTCGAAGAAACAAAGCGCAACTCACTGATCGCAGAGACCCGACTGCTTCAGATCCCTGAAATCGAGCAAGCTATTTCGCGCATTGGTCGCGGTGAGGTCGGTGCCCACGCCGACCCTATCAACAGCGTGCACATGATGGTTGTTCTCAAAGACAAATTGCAGTGGCGCGAGGGTTTTGGGCAGGTCGATATTGAAAATGCCATGCGCGAGGTCCTGGCAGGCATGCCAGGAGTGCAAGTCAATATCACCCAGCCCATCCAGTTGAGCGTCGATGAACTCATCGGTGGAACCAAGGCACAACTGGCCGTCAAACTCTTTGGCTCCGACCTGGATGTCCTGAAGGAACAGGGTGACGCAATTGCTGCCATCGTTGGCGATATCGAAGGTGCGGCTGACGTGCAGACGGGTCAGGTTATCGGATCTCCGCAGATCGTGGTGCGGCCCGACCGCGAAGCCATTGCCCGCCACGGCCTGAATCTTGCCGAGGTGCAGGGATTGATCGAAGCGGCTGTGGGAGGAGTCGAAGCAGGGCAGATCTACGAAGGAGTTCAGCGCTATGACATTTATGTCCGGTATCGCGAGGAAGCCCGCGACTCGATTGAAGACCTGCGCCACCTGATCGTGCAAACCCATGAGGGTACGTTGTTGCCGTTGGATGAGCTGGCGACCATTCGGGAGATCGTCGGTCCACGACAGATTGTCCGCGAAAACAACCAGCGCTATTTGGAGATTCAGGCGAATGTCGTGGGCAGGGACATCGGCAGTTTCGTTGAAGAAGCCCAAGCGGCACTCGATTCACAATTGACGCTTCCGCCGGGCTATCTGATTTCCTGGGGCGGCCAATATGAGCTGCAACAAGAAGCCAACCAACGACTCGTTATTGTGATTCCCGTGACGCTCGCATTGATCGCACTGTTGCTCTACATTTCCTTCGGGTCGATTAAGAACACTGTCCTGATATTGCTCAATATTCCATTGGCACTGGTTGGCGGTGTCGTGGGGCTTTGGCTCGCAGGAGAAAATCTATCGGCCCCATCCAGCATCGGGTTTATCGCTCTTTTCGGTATCGCCCTGGGCAATGGCATGGTGTTGCTGACCTACCTGAACCAGTTGATCCGCGAGGGTAAAGCGGTGGATGAAGCGAGCATCGAAGGTGCCTGTCTGCGGGTGCGCCCTGTGCTGATGACAGCGGGCACAACGCTCCTGGGCTTGCTTCCCCTGTTGCTCGCTACCGGAACCGGAAGCGAAGTACAACGTCCCTTGGCGGTCGTTGTCATTGGCGGACTGGTTTCCTCGACCATGCTCACCCTGATTGTCCTGCCCGCTCTCTACAAGTGGTTCGCCATCAACCCAAACCAGGAAGCATAATATGAAAGCACCCAAACCTTCAAAAAATGGAGGTCACCTGGACTCTCCACAAAGTCTGGCGGACAATCGTGTGACAGGCAGCAGGATGCCATATTCCTGTTTCTTGGGTTGGAACTTCCATGCAATCGGGGTGCGAGGTTTGACTTTGGAAACCTTCGGGCGATGGTTTCCAGACCACCGACCCTAAGGGGTTTAAATGAACTCGACTGCCAGTGATGCTTCCCAAGGCCGAAAACTGTTCATTCATTGAACCTTCTGAACTGTCAGATCTGAACGCTGTCATCATCGACGTTCGCACTGTCGAGGCATTTGACGAGGTCAGATTGCCGGGCAGTGTGAATCATTGTGTTTACGAAGTCGTCTTTACCGAAACCCTTTCAAAGGCTTACCCAGAGAAGCATGTTCCCCTCGTGGTGTATGGCGAGGGTCCGCCCTGGCAGGCGGACCTGGCAGCAGTTGGTCGGCTGAATGCTCTCGGTTACACCCGTGTTTTTGTCCTGCGGGGCGGCCTTTCCCGGTGGATTTCTGAAGGTCGTACAACCGAGGGCAGTGGTCCAGCACCTGTGTCGATCCAGGCGGGCCAGTTCAGGCTTGATGCCAAGCGCAGCAAGGTAAGGTGGGTTGGACGCAACCTGACCAATCAGCACGATGGAACCGTTGAGTGTAAGCACGGTTTTATGGAACTGGATGAAGCGGGGACTCCGATTGCCGGAGAAGTGGTCGTTGACCTCACGCGGATGAGTTGCCGGGACATTGAGGACAAGTCACTCGCTGGCGTTCTCATTGCCCATCTTCAAAATGCCGATTTTTTTGACGTTGCGAAGTTTCCGGAAGCCAGCTTTGTGCTGCATTCTTCTGAACGAATGCAAGGTGCGAGTTATGGGAAGCCGAATTTTAGGGTCAGCGGCTCACTCACAGCTCGTGGTCGGTCGATCCCGTTGGTTTTTGATGCGCTCGTGGAATCGACCGGTGATGGGATCGTCTTCCAGGCAAACTTCAATTTTGATCGAGTATCCCTTGGTGCGTGTTACGGTTCAGGCAGATTGTTTGAGCGCCTGGGCATGCACCTGGTGAACGATTTGGTAAGCATGGACATCGGACTTGTCTTTGAGGTTTGATCGGGACATCAGCTGGATGGGATATTAACGCCGTGGAGTGGGACGGGGTGCAGTCACCCTTCGGAATCTGCGCACCTGTTGCCGATCAATGAATGCCTGAGTCGGCAACTCAAAAAGGGTTGCCTGCCACTTCAGGAGTCTGGGTTGTTCCTGTTGCTGCGGGAAGAGGGCATTTCCGATGATCGTAGAAACTTAAGGTTGCTTTTTTCATTTAAACTGCCTTTTGTGAATCCTTTTCGCCCTAATTTAACCAGTTCTGAAATGGAAGCGTTATTACTGAAAGTCAATGAAAGGACAGCGGTCGGAACCAGCGCTGCGAAGAAGATTCGCAGTGAAGGAAAGATCCCTGTAAATTTGTATGGTCCCTCCGGCAATCGTGAGCTGACTGTGGATGCGTCCGAATTCCGGGTGTTTTACAAGCAGGTGAAGGACCAGTCAGCGCTGTTCGAAATTGAGGATACGAGCGGCAAGCAAACGCGCTGTCTGATTGAGGATGTGCAGGTGGATGCGATGTCTCGCAAGGTCATCCATGTGGATTTGCGTGAAATTGCCAAGGGCGTGGAATTGCATGCACACGTTCCGGTGCACGTGAAGGGAACTGCTTTTGGAGTCAAGAATCAGGGTGGAGTGATCGAAGTGGTTGCTCACGAACTCGAAGTGCGCTGTCTTCCTCGCAATCTTCCAAAGGAATTGCTGGTCGATGTCAGCGAATTGAAGGTTCACGACTCTTTGCACGTCCGCGATCTTGTGGCACCCGAAGGCGTTGTCATCCTGAATCCGGGAGACGAGGTGGTTGTATCCTGCGCGACGTCCGCCAAAATGGAAACGACGACGGCGGAGGAAGAAGAGGAATCCGAGGAGGACTGAGGTCTTCGTTGAAGGGGTGTACGGCTTGAGGCTTCGAAAAGGGGGACCATGTGTGACACACTCCCGATCCAGGTGGTTGCGGGTCTTGGCAACCCAGGCAAAGCCTACGAGCAGACTCGCCACAACGTCGGTTTCATGGTCATTGATGACTGGGCACAGCATCAGGATTGGAAATGGAAGCGCAGTTTTCGCTTCAGGGGCGAATGGAGCAGAGCAACCTGGATGGAGCGGGAGATGTTTTTGATCAAACCCCACACCTTCATGAATGCATCCGGCACCAGTCTCGTGGCACTCTTGCGCTATTTCAAGCTTGAGCCGCAGCAGGTGTTGTGCATCTACGACGATATCACGCTGCCATTCGGCAGACTGAAGGTGTCGGTCGGAGGTGGTCACGGTGGTCACAACGGCATCCGGGACGTTCAGGACAAACTGGGCAACGAATTCACCCGTTTGCGGGTGGGCATTGGCGCAAAGCCCACACATGAGTTGGACTTGAAGGATTGGGTGCTCAGTCCATTCCAACGGGCGGAAATCGACCAACTGAAGAAGCAATTTGAGTTTTATAGGAACAGTATCGAGCGCATCCTCCGGGAAGGTTCGGTATTGGCTATGAATACGATCAACCAAAAAACAGAATAACCTAACCTATAAAGGATATATGGCAGTAAAAACCAACACAGCGTATCGGGCGACATTCATTCTCGATACGCGAGGCGTCGAGGAGTCCGTTGACTCACTCTATGAGCAGATCACAACCGTTCTTGAGGGACTGGGGTGTGAAGTCACCAAAGTTGAAAACCACGGAACCCGTGAATTTGCGCGGGCATCACGCAACAGCAAACAGAGTTCCGGAGTCTACGTTCAGTATTATTTCACTGCTGAAGCAACCGTTCCGGCAGCACTGAAGGAGAAGTTCCGCCTCGACAATCGCGTCGACCGGATTATCGTGGAAAAAGTCTGAACTCTGAACCGAAAGATCAATATTTGAGAATGAAGTTTTGAGGTCGTTTTTCACTCCAACCCCGCTCCAACCATGGCTAATTTTAACAAAGTAATCATCGTAGGTAACCTCACCAGAGATCCCGAAGTTCGTGTAACCCCGCAGGGGCTGACGATCTGCAAGTTGGCTCTGGCGGTGAATCGAAATTACCGGACAGCCAATGGAGAGGATCAAGAGGAGACGACCTACGTGGATGTTGACGCATTTGGAAAACCCGCAGAGATCATTGCAAAGTACATGGGCAAGGGCCGTCCGCTTCTGGTGGAAGGTCGCCTGAAAACCGACTCCTGGACCAATCAGGCCGGTGAAAAACGAAGCAAGCTCAAGGTGGTTTTGGAGAATTTCCAGTTCATGGGAGGCCGTGGTGATGAAGGCGGTGAAGCAGGCCGGGGGTATAACTCGGCTCCGCAGAGCAGCTCTTCGGACGACAGCGTTCCTGGGGATTATGATTCCAAAGATGGTGACGAAGACATCCCGTTCTGACGAAACCTATTTTCGCAACGAACGAGGAACCAATCATGGCAACTACTGAAATACTTTTATTACAGCCCGTGGAAAATCTGGGCGCAGAGGGAGACACCGTCAAAGTGAAGGCTGGTTATGCACGCAACTTCCTGTTGCCCCGCAAGCTGGCACTTCCCGTGACCCAGGCCAACCGCAAGTATGTCGAATCGCTGCAGGCACGTCGTGCTCAGCGCGAGGCAAAAGAGATCGCTGGCGCCGAAGAAATCAAGGCGAAGATTGAAAAGATCGAGATGGTCTTTGAAGTCAAAACCGGCGAAGAGGGTGTCTTTGGTGCGGTTACTGCAGCCGATCTCATTGAGCGCTTTAAGGAGAAGGGCATTGAACTGGATAAGAAGCAGCTTTCGCTTTACACCCCGGCCAAGAGCCTGGGCAAGCATAGCACCCGTATCCGCTTGCACCGTGAGGTGAGCTTTGAATTCGAATTCGAACTCAAGGCAGAAGGTGGCGACGAGGAAGCATCCAGCGAGCAGGCCTGATCCCAAGGCGACAGCGTCGATTTAAATCCCGAAAGGAGTCTGTTCACACACAGGCTCCTTTCTGTTTTGTGCACCCTTACACGGGATTTGACTGTAAGGCTTTGGCTTAGGAATGAGCATCACGGCAGGATGCAGCGGATGTGTGAACAACTCGTTTACAAATTCCCGTTTTTTCCCTTTCAGCCCCGACGGAATTGCGCTATAGATGTCAGCTTTTCTATCCGTCAACAGCCATCACGGAACCCCATCCGGATCCAGACTGTTATTGCATGCCACGCACTCCCAATCATCGCGAATCCTATCATCACACTCCAGACGTGGATCGATTCCCATCGGACCCTGCGCTGCAGGATCCCCATAACCTGGACGCTGAGCAGGGGCTGATCGCAAGCTGCCTGCTTGATGGCAGCAATGAAGTGCTGGCGGAGTGTTTCAGCAGGGGTATTTCGGCAGATTCTTTTTACAGTCCTGCCAATAAGATTCTGTTTCAGGCGATCTGCAAAATTTTTGATGAAGGGAAACCACCTGACCTGATCATCCTGATTGAGCACCTCCGCTCGAAAAAATTGCTCGAAAATGCAGGGGGCATTCCCTACATCAATCAGCTCTCGTCCCGCATTGAAACTCCTGTACATGCGCGGTATTGGATGGATATTGTGCGGGAGAAGGCGCTGCTGCGTTCACTCAAGCGCACGTCTGAAACCATCATTCAGGAAATTTATGACTCTCCCCCTGCGATTGCCGAGTTTCTGGGCAGTGTGGAGGAGCGAATCTTCAAACTGGGAAATGACCTGATCACCAACTCAACCGTGCACATCGCAACTCCGGTTGAGGAGGCATCTGCGTTGATCCACAAGATGATCAAACGCGAAGTCAGCGATGTGGGGCTGATGACAGGGTATAAGGACTTTGATGCAATGACCTATGGATTGCATCCGCAGGAAATGATTGTTCTGGCGGCACGTCCTTCGGTGGGAAAAACCAGTTTGGCGATGAATATCGCCGAACACGTTGCCTGCGGCATTGCGCAGAATAAATTCAAAAAAGGTGGCGTGCTGGTGTTCAGCCTCGAAATGGGAGCGGATCAGCTGGCAATGCGTCTGTTGACCTGCCGGGCACGTGTCAGCATGGCGCGCATCCGCGACGGATTTTGTGATTCTGATGAACAGAAACGCCTTGCCATTGCGGCAAAGGAGCTGAAAAACGCTCCGATCTGGATTGATGACTCCGGTTCGTCAAACGTGCTGGAACTTCGCGCCAAGGCGCGCCGTCTCTCCCAGAAAGAAGACATCAAACTGGTCGTGGTGGATTATCTTCAATTGATCAATGGAGATTCGTCGATGTCCCGGGAGAACCAGATCGCTGATATTTCGCGGCAGATGAAGGCCATGGCCAAGGAACTGAAAGTTCCGGTGCTCGTGCTCAGTCAGCTCAATCGTGAATCCGAAAAAGAGAAGCGAGACCCACGCCTTTCGGATCTGCGTGAGTCCGGTTCCATCGAGCAGGATGCCGATGTGGTCATGATGCTCAGTCGCCCCCGAAAACACGATGATGATGGAGATTCGGATAAAGGGGAGATACAGCTACCTTCGGACTTTGAACACATCAAACTGATCATCGCAAAGCAGCGCAACGGACCTGTTGGGGTTGTGGACCTGAATTTCGTGAGGCGCTACACGCGATATGAGAATTTTGCACGCCCTGAAGACCATTTGAACGATCCCCTTTAGAAAACGTCGTATTTTATACTCAATTCCCGATAATTTTGTTTACTCACGCTTTCCTATCGGCATTTATCCAGAGAAAGCCTAACAGCACCATGCGTAATTCATTGATCTGTCTCCGAGCTATCCTTCCAATTGTATTGTTGGCTTTCCCCTTGTCTTTTGTGGGCGCACAAGACCGCACCCCACCGAAAGTGGCCTCGGTCGAAATTGTGTTCGAGGGATTCAAGAACATCTCAGAACAATACGTTCGTGGGAACATCAAGATAAAGGGTGGCGACGTCTATGACCAAGCTGTGGTCGATGATTCGGTGAAGAGTCTCTACCGCACGGGCTTGTTCGAATTCATTGATGTCCAGGTATCCGATGTCGATACTGCAACTGTGGGCATTGTCTTTAACGTTCGGCCCAAATATCGACTGGAGAATGTGTATTTTCAGGGAAACGAAAGGGCGAGTGACCGACGCCTGCTGCAGGAAGTGAACATCCGTCGAGGGCAGTTCATTGACGAGTTTAACATCAAGTCGAACGCTGACAAGATCCAGGAATATTACATCAAGCGAGGTTTTTCCGAAGTCGAGATTTCCTATGAGATCGAACGCAATGAAACCAATGGATTGGGTGTTGTCACCTTTACCATCAATGAGGGTAAGAAGATCAAGATTGCGGACATTGATTTTATTGGCAATGAACTGGTAAAAGACCGCAAGCTTCGGGGTCAGATGGAGACCAAGAAGTGGGGTTGGTTCTCCTGGCTCACGGGAAATGGGAAATTCGACGACGAGGAGTTTCGCGAGAGTCTCGATTCTGTGATCGAATTCTACCAGAACGAGGGTTTTCTCGATGTGGAAATTGACGAGGAGAACATTCAACTCGATGTGGAAAAAGGCAGAAAGATGCGCATTTCCATTCCGGTCAGTGAAGGTCGGCAGTATCGCCTTGGATCACTGACAGTGAAGGGCAATACCGTCTACACCGAGTCGGAGTTGCTTCGCATGGTTCCGTTGATCCCAGGCATGGTGTTTTCTCCGGAGAAGGTCGATGAAGCGGGCGAAAACATTCAGAAGTATTACGGTTCCCAGGGCTACCTTGAGAGTTATGTTCGTGCGGAACGGGTACCCAATGTGCAGACTGGTCGCATTGACATCGTGTTTCAGGTGCAGGAATCTGAGAAGGTTTACGTGGAAAACCTGAATATTCAGGGTAATACGACCACCAAAACCATCGTCATCCTGCGCGAGCTTGCGTTGGCACCGGGTGATGTCTTCGACATGATTCGCATGGAGAACAGCAAACTCCGCCTGGAAAACTCCCGTTATTTTGAAAGCGTGAATGTGGCTCCTGAGGAAACCAATATTCCCGGACGCAAGAATTTGCGTGTGATCGTGGAAGAAGGGCGTACGGGCAACTTCACTTTTGGAGCCGGGTTCAGTTCCCTCGAACAGGCATCATTTTTCACGGAAATCTCGATGGGCAACTTCGACATCACGAACTGGCGCAGCTTCTTCCAGGGAGATGGGCAGAAGTTCCGTGTGCGAGTTTCGGTGGGATCGCGTCGCAATGAAACCGTGATCGAGTTTCAGGAACCTTGGTTGTTTGAAAAGCGCCTCGGCTTGGGGGTTCAGCTCTTCCGTGAAGAGACCGACAACCTGATCGCTGAGTATGACCAGATGGCAACGGGTTTGAGCCTCTCCCTCCGCCAGCGTCTTTTTGAACTAGTGGAAGGGGTTTATTCCTACCGTCTTGAGCGCATCGAACTGACCAACGTCAGCCCCGAACTTGTTGCGGTATATGGACCCTCTGCGTTCCAGGATTTCACCGCATCACGTGTTGGCTTCCAGATCCTGCGGGATACGCGCAACCGTATTTCTTTCACCAGTTCCGGAGACCGCTTTAGTTGGTTCAATCAGGTATCCGGTTCTGCGTTTGGCGGTGACATCAACAATTGGCGCACTGAGCTGCGCATCGGAAAATGGATTCCCACTTTCAATACGCTTGGTCAGAGCTTTTCGGTGCTGATGCGCGCGGGTTCCATCACGGCGATGGAAGATGATGAAATCATTCGCCCATCTGAGCGATTCTACCTTGGCGGACCCGATGACTTGCGTGGATTTGATTACCGCAAGGTGGGTCCGAAATCCACCAATGGAGGCATCATCGGTGGCCAGTCGTATGGTATGGTGAGCATGCAGTATGGTTTTCAGATCTCGCCACAGTTTCAGTTTGTCACGTTCTATGACTGGGGCTTCGTGAACGAGAGCGATTTTGATTTTGGAGTTGATGGATTCAATGATAACGTGGGTGTGGGCATCCGCATTCTCGTAATGGGTGCTCCCATGCGCCTGGATTATGGTATTCCATTGACTACAGATGAATTCAATGATGGTGATGGTGGGCAGTTCCACTTCACTTTCGGAACAAGATTCTAGAACACCTAAGAGATGAATATGAAGAAACTCCTAATTGGTTTGATGCTGTGTGGCCTCTCAACCGTTGCATTCGCCCAAAAAGCCCCAAACTTGGTAACTGTCGATGTCAACAAGGCACTTGCTGGTTACAACCGCCTGCAGGAAGCGCAGGTCAAGTTTGAGTCTTCGGTAGAAACCGCACGGGAGGAATTGACCACCGAGAGCGACAAACTCCGTGTGGCCGCAGAGGAATTGCAGGGTATCCAGGAAAAATCTCAGAATCCGGCGCTGACCGAAGAGAAGATTCAGGAGATCCAGACCGAATTTCAGCAAAAGCTCGAAGCTTATCGCCAGCTCGAAGCGGATCTGCAGCAAATGCAGCAGCGCACCGAGCGTACGCTTGCGGACCGTCGTCGCAACATTCTGGCCCTGCATCTGGATGAAATCAAAGATGCGATCAAGAAGGTGTGCAAGGAACGCAAAGCTGATCTTGCATTGAATATTGATGGCAACGTCGTGCTCTATGCCGATGCGGTTTTTGATATTACCAACGATGTGCTGCAGGTGCTCAACACCACGGTTCCCGCAGCAGAATAAATTTCGTATTCTATCGAACCTTTTAAGAGCCCTTCTCTGCTGAGAAGGGCTTTTTTGATGCAAGGATCCATGAATGGTACAGCGTTGCTTCGAGTTGCACTTGCGCGCGCAACGCTACAGGATGACTGGTGATGAGACTGGAATTGAAGCTCACTGACTTGCTCGACTGTGTCGAGGACACTTATGAGATCGAAGGCGAGGCAGATCGTACCATTATGGGATTTGCGAGCCTTGCCGATGCGGAGGGATCGGACTTGTCCTTTGTGCAATCCGAAAAACATGCTTCAGCCGCCGCTACGACTCGTGCTGGGGTACTAATCATCCCCAGGGGTCTCCGATTGAATCTGGCTGACGGGATAACAACGGTTGCAGTAGAGAACCCTTCCCGGGCAATGTCACAAATCTGTGGAAGAGTGGAGCAGCTACTCTTTCTGCTGCCGAAGCAAGGTTCCATCCACTCCAGCGCCCAAGTATCCTCAACTGCAGAGGTGTCGAAGAGTGCGACAGTAGGAGCATTTACGACGATTGATGATGGTTGCAGGATTGCCGACAAGTGTTTCATTGGTGCACGAGTGAGTATCGGAGCGCACTGCCAAATCGGGCCGGGGGTTTGCATTGCGGACAATTGCGTGATTGGTCCCTATACGGAGATTGGTGAAGGCAGTCGCTTGCATTCCGGGGTCGTGATTGGCAGTCCGGGCTTTGGGTATGTGTTCAACTCAGAGACTCACGCGCACGAGCCGATTCCGCAGATTGGACGTGTGGTCATTGGCAAATTCGTGGATATTGGCGCAAACTCCACCATTGACCGTGCGCGTTTGGGTGAAACCCAAATCGGGGACGGCACCAAAATCGACAATTTAGTACAAATCGCACACAACGCGAAAATCGGACGTCACTGCATTCTTTGTGCGTTTGTAGGCATCAGCGGGTCGGTCACATTGGGAGATTATGTTGTGCTCGCAGGTCAGGTTGGTGTTGCCGATCACCTCCAGATTGCGGATCGCGTCCAGGTCGGCGGTGGTTCGGCAGTAACAAGTTCCCTGGTCGAACCGGGGATGAAAGCGTGGGGAGTACCCGCAACCGATTTTGGACTTGCGATGAAAATGGTCGTGTTGCAGCGAAAATTACCCGAACTTTTCAAACGAGTCGCACATCTCGAAAAACAATCACAAGCTTCGATGCCGAAAGAGTGATGCATGTGATGCGGATGTGAGAACTCAATGCCGCTCCGTCGGGGGTTCAGGCTTGAGTTTTTCCTCAACTTGTCTTGCGCTGAAAATACAACAGTTCACGTTGGCGAACACCTCACGTCGACTTCTCCCCTCACCCTCCAAAGATGCGAAACAAACGCTGCTATCCCGAAGCAGGTTTTCAGATGGCACCGATGATTGACATGGTGTTTCTCCTGCTGGTGTTTTTCATGTGTGTCAGCTCCATGGCTGATGCAGACAAAGCGCTTCCGCTCGAACTGCCAGAGTCATCCGAAGCGAAGGTCCCCGATGATCTCTCAGACCGCGGTACTCTTTCGGTTGATGCGCATGGCCATCTGTACCTTGGCGAAACCGAAGTGGATCTGTTGACGCTGAAAGCTTCCGTTGAAGACCTGATTCGGCGAAATCCCGAGGCGCGAGTAGTGGTGAGGGCTGACGGCACGACGGAATTCCATTCCCTTCGTGAAGTCTTGCAAGCTTGTGCCGAAGCAGGTGCCTACGAAATCATTTTTGCGACTCACGAAGCAAAGTAAACCATCAACCCGATTCTGCGCGAACCTCCATGCCACGCCTCCGACGCACTCACATCCAGGCAGAATTCCAGATCGCACCAATGATCGATTGTGTGTTTTTGCTGCTCATCTATTTCATCATGACCTCCTCCCTGAAACGACAGGAGGCGGATGTATCCTTCCAGCTTCCGGGAACGGTTGTGCAGAGTGAACCTCTTGAGATTCCGACCGAAACCATTATCGAAATTCGAGATAACGGAACCCTCGTCGTTAACGAATACCCCTACGGCAATATCGCTGATTCAGAATTGACCGCACTGGAAACGCTGTTGCACCGCTATCGTGAGGCCTGTGATGCCAACCGCACTGAAGCACCGGTGATACTCGCACCAGGAGGACAGACACCCCACAGTGGAATTGTAAAGGTCATGGACGCCTGCGCAAAAGCCGGAATCCATGCCGTGAATTTTGCGATCCATGATTAGCCCGATGAGTCAAGGTCCAAGTGCCAGACGCCTTCGGAAATCCTACAAGGGCGAGAGCAGTGTTTTCACTCAATCCTGCTTCGGTGTAGAGTCAGGAGCAGTGCTTTGTTCTGAGCTTCTGGGTTTTGGGGAATCCAGCCGAAAGCTGAGATAGATGTAACAGACAACACCCACGCAGATTGCACTGTCCGCGATATTAAACGCAGGCCAGCGGTAGAAGGGCAATTGCACGTCGATGAAATCGACGACGTGTCCTAAAGTTACGCGGTCATAAAGGTTTCCGAGGATGCCGCCAATCAGCAGACCAAATACAGCCTGCATGCTTCGAAGGTGCAGCGAAAGCATGCGGCGGAAAATAAAAATGATGATAATGGTGAGCAGTGCAAAACCTGCTAGCACCATTCCAAAGCCTTGGAACATGCCCCAGGCCGCTCCAGTGTTCCCAATGTGAACCCAGTACAAAAAACCTTCAATGACCGGAATGGGTGCCGGATGATGATAGGTGCCGTAGGGAATGTGCTCAACGACGAGCAACTTCGTGAGCTGATCGACACCAAAGACCGCCAGCATGGATACGATCAACACATGATAGCGTGAGGCTCGTTGAATCAAAGAAATCATGTGCGTAGGGAATCGGCATCCTGTAGATGCGTGCCGAACGAATCCAGCAACGTTTACTCCGGTCGTTTATTCGTCGTTGTCGTCGTCGGAGGAAAATGCTGCCGATTCTTCGACGGTCTCGGCAAATGCACCACCCCTCTGAACGGTGCGCTTCTGAGTTCGTTCAAACTCGATCTGCCCCTCGACTGAGAAGCGGGTGAAGGGCACTGCCTTGAGTCGTTCCTTTGCAATGGGCTTACCCGTCACCTTGCAGATACCGTAGGTTCCGTCAAAGATGCGTTCAATGGCCTTTTCAATTTCGTGCAGTGCCTCCTTTTCGGAGGAGACAAGGCTCAGTGCAAAATCACGGTCAAACGTTTCTGTGCCGGCATCTGCGAGGTGTTGGCCATAACTGGACAAATCTCCCGAATCATCTTTGGAAGACCGGTGCAGTGTTTCTTTGGTGTGAAAGTCGAGTCCGCTGACCACATGCTCCCGAAGCTCCATGAGCAGACGGAAATAGGGCAACCACTTTTTGGGCACCCGACTCTCGTCGTATTTGTCGATACGGATTTCAGGTTCGTCGATACTGAAACCGAGAATATCTGCGGCAGAGGCGGCTCCCAGACGCTGCTGAACCGGTTTGGGCGGTTCAACCACTGCCGTTGCGGAAGACTTGGGAGCACTCGCTGTCTGCTTCTTGGGTGCGACAGTCTTTCGCTCTGAGACTTCGGATGATTGTGGCCCTGTTTTGTTGCGTTTGAGGATTTCCTCAACGTCGTCCAGGGTAAAAAAAGGTTGTTGATTTTTGCTGTTCGCTTCCTTGCTCATAAATGGTTGGGCTAAATGGACTTTGATCGTATTGGGCGAGAAGAGGAGGGGTGTTGTACGTTTACGAAGGCACCCCAAAGAGCGCATCGTGCACCTGTCTGTCACGTTCGGAGACTGGACCCCAATGCTCGGTATCATGGAGTTCTGAAACCCATCGCCAACTGCGGGGGCACCGGACTCCGGGCGCATGGCGCACCGATACTTCGGAGGAACCTCGCTCGATTTGGACGACGGAGACGATGAAAAGTTCAGAAAGATCGTCGAGATGCTGTTGCAGCAAATCGAAGGTTTCGTCGGATGCTTTGATGTGCACGAGTGCTTCAAGCGACTGTCCGATCTCCTTGGAACTGCGGCATGCCTCCAGTTTTTCATTGATCTTGTCGGCTTTGAAGGCAAGCAGCTGGTTGATTTGTTCCGCAGGCTTGCTGAAATCCCAGGCATCGTTGAGATGGGGCCAGTCGAGCAGTGCTACAGTGGTTGAAGCG
>JBEGIR010000015.1 GCA_040224245.1 Puniceicoccaceae bacterium
GGTAGGTTTGCCAGAGTGCTTCCGCAACGCGCAGGGTGCGTTCGGCAAGGGCATCGTTGTAGCCTCGCATGGCCCGAACGGCGCAGGCCAGTGCAGCACCCACCTCTATGCTGCGATACGGGTTTTCTTCCGTAAAGACCAGGCGATCATCGAGTGCCGGTTCTACGATGGAAAATTCAGACTCCAGCTCGTGCGGGTCCATGCGGGCCGTCTGTGCATTGGTGACTTGTTTGTACCACACGCCCTTCTTGAGCAGGGCTTCAGTCTCTCCGTCAAAGACTTTTCCATCCGACATGGCACTGGCGTCTCCAAGCAGCACATATTGTCGCAGACTCGGGGTGATGATGCCGCGATAAAGCCGACCTAGTGTTTCATACCCATTAACGATGGTGATCAGACCGTGTTCGATTTGCTGAAGCACATCCGGCTTTCCGTCCGGGTGGTGAATTTCGACGATCTGGGCTTCATAATCGACCAGGGTTTGGTCGATGTCCGGACGAAACTGTTCCCAGGCCTGGGCAAGGGCGTAAACAGTTCCTGCCTGACTTTCGACACGCAGGTCATAGTCTCCGGCGTCGTGCCAGCCTCCCTGGTTGAGATGGGGTACCGGATCAAGCGGATTGAAGTTGGTGAGCGTCGAGGAACCCTGCACATAGCCGTCAAAGTGATTGATGTTCACGGGTGCCATCAGGGCGTCGTCTTCGTGGCAAAGGTCGTGCCAAACCCGGTATTTTTCATTCACGCGCATGTGGCACATTTGAACCGGCAGGAAATACTCGACGGTCGGCTGCCACACGTGGCGTTCGTAGAGCGTCTTGCTGATCTGAAAGGCGTGACTCTCGGCAGCACCGTAGCGAAGGCGGTAAAGACCCGGTGTGCGAATGCTGGAAAAATCCATGCGACCGTAAGCATAGCGAAGGAAGGAACCCCAGTTTTCCGGTGCTTGCTGCATGACCACTGTCCATCCCTCTGATGCACTGAATCGCTCCAGAACCAAATCCGTTTTGCTTGGATCGCTGGTGCCTGCACATTCCACATAGGCGATTTTGTCCTGTTCGGGATGATAGCCGATCTGAGAGACCAGCAGCGTGGGGGGCGGAGACCAGTTTTCATTGGCATGACCCCGGATTTGCCAGACAAGTGCATTTTGGACGGCGCCTTCCGGGATGACCGAGCTGAGTACAAACCATCCATTGTTGTGGCGTGCGCGACCATCCAGCAATTCCATGGGCATGGTTTCACTGGTGATGGTGAGTCGGTGAAGCGGATCTTCGGGGGCGAGGGTGAAGTGGTGCCCGACGGCCAATGGACTCACTTCGAGGCGCCCATCGTCCTGGCGCAATACGGCGCCATTGGGCTGACGGGGAAAGAGACCGGTGGTTTCGTCCATCACAAAGCTTTTGCCAAAAACCAGAGTCGGAAAGATCTCCAGATTGAATCGAAGTTTGCCCGCAATTGAATCGGGCATGGCTTCGTCCAGGTGAACTCGCACCTCCACACCGTCGGAAATGCCTACGACTTCAATCTGGTAGGTGAAATCAACACCGGGGTCCGGCATGGGGTTAAAGCCCTTCAGTGTTTTGGATGCATCAGGGAAGCGCAGTTTTGCGACAATAGACTGGCGATCCCGAAAGACATCACGTTCCAATTTTGCCGGAACGGGTTGCCATTGCCCTGGGTCGCGACTCAGGCGGAGGTCACCGTTGGTCGCGATGCGATGACCATGTTGGATGATGCTGATTCCCCCCTGGTGCCCCTCGGGATAATAATCGTCGAATACCATCACATTGAGCGTGGTGGATGCAAAATATTCGGCATCGTTGATGCGCAGTGAATCAGATGCAGCGGCAAATTGGACGAAGAGCAGTATGCTGCCGAGGTACAAGGAACGGAAATGGGCTGTGTTCATGGTTTGAATTTGCGCAACATTCTCCGAAGAGTTTGTGCGTTTATTGGGGTTTTTGGGGTGCAGCAATTGGGGTTGCTGGATTCATGCTTGCCGCAAGCTAGCCATCGTTCCTGCGCCTGCAAAGCCAAACAGGATTTTTGTTCCGATCTGGAAATGAACGGTCATCTACAAAGCGCGCAGCGCAATCGCGAATGGGAATTCGATAAAAACCCTTGTGCAGAGTCTTACATAGGAAAATAGAACGCCTTGCTCTGTAGTGGTTATGATTTTCATGGTTCGTTACTCCTTCGGGGATGGGAAAGGTAGCGGGAGCTTCCAGCTCGCGTCTTTCTACTTACAGACGTAGTGGCTTGCGCCACTGGGAGGCGTTGTCACAGGATTTCCCGAGCATGCCGGGGCTTGAAGCATGGTTCAGATTGTGAATTTCCCCAGTTTAGACATGCAGGCTTGAACCTGGAGTTCATTACTGTAAGTTGCGCAAAATGAGGAGAAGTAAGGCATCTTGGTGGCAGCGCGGCCTGGTCGCGATCGCAGCAGGGTACCTTGTGCTCGCACAGCTGGCTGTCACCAGTGTGGAGTTGCATGCATGGTTGCACGGTCAGTCGATGCAGGACCATGACGGGCAACATTGTCCTTGTCCACACGAGGATACTTCCCATTCCGATTCGCATGATGCTGATGCGAGCGGACACCTCTGTCTGGTCAACCTGCTTGCAGTTGGCATTTCGGGGGTCGATTTCCCCGCGTTTGAACTTCCGCAGGTGGAACCTGAACTCCAGCAGTTGGAGTTGGTTTCTGCGGATGTTGCGGGAGTAGAGATCCGGCAACCCCCAGTGAGGGCCCCTCCGGTGAAGATTTGGATCTGAATGCACGCCGCTATCCGCGGCTTGTTCATGCATGACGCGCTCGTTTGGGCGTTCAAGCATCGTGCAGGACTGTCTCAATTCAAATCATCATTTCACCAAAAATATGTCTCTCAAATTTATCAATTCGAGGAGCGCGCGCGGGTTTGCGCTCTCCGCAATACTCATCCCCATGGGCTTGCTGGCTCATGATTCAACTGAAACGCAGATTTTTCGGGAAGTCATCAACTTGAAACCTTACACGGTAACAGGAGCTTGGGTGCCAGGCGACGATGCGACTGTGTTACCGGTTTCCTCACTCTATGGAGAATCCCTCGATACCCTTCGAACCGGCACACTGGGTGACACGCTGGAAGCCTTGCCCGGAATCCAGAGCACTGCCTTTGCTGCGGGTGCGAGCCGTCCCGTCATTCGCGGATTTGACGGTCCTCGTGTCCAGATTCTGCAGGAGGGTATGCCGCTGGCCGATGTTTCTGCGGATAGTCCGGATCACGCAGTCAACATTACTCCTGATTTTGCGGAGTCCATTGACGTGATTCGGGGATCGGCCACGCTGCTCTATGGAGGTTCTGCCGTAGGTGGGGTGATCAATGTAGTGGGGAGTTTGTTTCCGAGTCTGCAACTGGAATCAGGCAGCACGAGTCAGCTCAGCAGTGCGTATCACACCGTGAACCGGGGCTGGAGTCATCAGCTTGAAACGCAAGTGAATCAAGGCGATTGGGCGGTTCGTGCCAGTGTTTCGAACCAGGCGTTCGAAGACTACGATATTCCGGGATACGCTGCTTCAGAGGCTGAACGCAATGCGTTTCATCATGAAGATGAGCACGACCACGACCACGAGCACGAAGACGAGCATGAAGACGAGCATGAGCATGAGAACGAAGCACTGGAAAAAGATCGATTGGGTTCCAGCTTTTCCGACGCATTGCAGGCGTCAGTGGGAATTCGCTATCGCATCAATAACACCTGGAGCGTTGCAGCTGCTCTTGGGACACAGGAACGGCTATACGGAGTGCCAGGCCACACCCATGCTCATGAGGAAGGCGAGGACCACGAGTACGAGGACGAGCACGAGGAGCATGAGGACGAACATGATCATGAACACGGTAGCGTGCAGATCGATATGGACATGTGGCACGCGGATTTTGAATTGTCTGGACGTTGGGATGAAGGATGGTTGCGCGCTTTGAAGTGGCGCACGCACCACTCCAACTACGAACATCAGGAAATGGAGGGCGATGCGATAGCGACAAACTTTGACAAGACCTTGTGGAGTCACCGAATCGAACTGTCGCACGTGTTCACAGATGAGCTCAGCGGTGTGCTCGGCGCACAGCTGGATCGGGTGAATTCTGACGTTGTGGGTGAGGAGGCACTGACTCCCAGTCTGAAAACCTGGAATCTGGCGTTTTTTAGTGCACAACGCTGGCAGCGGGGTTCATTGGGATTGCACGCTGGGGCGAGAATGGAGCGGATGCACACCGATGTGAGTGCCGGTCTTCCCGATTACGAGGAATCGGTATGGAGTGGAGCGATTGGAATGGATTGGAACGTTTCCGAGCGCAGTAAGCTCGATCTGGTGATTTCCCGTTCCGCGCGTCACCCGACGGGAATCGAACTCTATGCGGATGGCATGCATGTGGCGACACGCAGCTATGAAATCGGAGATGTGAATCTGCGACAAGAGGTAGCACAAGGAGTGGATTTGCGGTTTGAGTACCAGCAGAAGCGTTGGCATGTCATCGCGAGTTCTTTCTTCAATCGATTCGACAACTACCTTTTTGCCGCACCGACTGGAGATACCGAGCATGGATTCCCTGTGTATCAATACCAGAATGCAGATGCGGATTTTTGGGGAGTCGAAGGTGAGCTGTGTTGGAAGGTCAATACCCAGCCGGATCATCGCCTGGAAATCAGTTTGGTGGGTGACCTTGTGAAGGCAAATCTGCTGGACTCGACATCCAGGCTGCCGCGGGTGCCCGCTTCCCGTCTCGGACTCGTCGTGTTCTACCAGCACAGTGACTGGACCCTACGCAGCGATTTCCGCCACGTCTTTGCCGTGAGCGAAGTTGCTGACAATGAATTGCCCAGTGAGGCATACCGTGTCTGGAACCTATACCTGAGCAGGTCCATCCCCATCTCGGCTGGCAGTCTTACAGTTCAGCTGCGGCTTCGCAATTTGCTCGATGAAGAAATCCGACCTCACACTTCCTTCCTGAAGGACCTCGCACCGCAACCGGGGCGTGGAGCTGAGATCGCACTGCGCTGGCAGTTCTGATCTTGTCGATGCAGACGGACGGGTAGGGGGACTTCGGTCGCGCTGCCCGCCCGCCAGCGACGACTTCCACATTCTAGTGGCGGTTGTTTAACGCAAAATGGGTCAGGATGCTCCCTGTGCAACCTGACCCATTTGGTTTCTGACTGTTTGTTTATCGAATGAAAATCACCCGCCGACGCGAGTAGCCGGATGATGGATATAGTCTAGCATGATTTTGCACAGCGCGCGACCCTCAGGCGGAGCATCGCCGCTCCGAGGCGGATAAATGCGCTGCTGTGTCGATGGCATCGCTAGATATCGCGTCGCAGTGTGCCTGGGTTGACCCCAAAGGTTTCTCGAAAAGCGCGGGCAAAGTGGCTGGGGTTGCTATATCCAACGTGTGTTGCGATTTCGAGCACGGAGGCATCACTGTGCAACAGCATGGATTTGGCGTGCTCCATGCGTTTTTGGCGCAAATATCCAAATACGGTGGTTCGATACTGTGCTTTAAAGCCCTTTTTCAGTTTGAATTCATTGAGATGGAACTGTCGACTCAGATCACGAAGACTGTGTTCAGATCCGAGGTTTTCTTCCAGATAGCGGGCTGCTGCCTTCAGGGACTCAGAGTCGCAGTCGCGAAAACAGGGATCGGCGGCGGGTTTTTGGCCAAACTCGGGAGTGTCGAGCGTCGTGGACAGCAATTCATAACTCAAGGATGCAATGCGCAGGCGCTCAATGGCCTGGTTGCCTTTAAGCCGCTCAAGTTCGGAAAGCTGGAGGCGCATCTTCTGTCCCTGTTTGCCTCGAAAAACAAGAGCTTCGTTGCGTTTTCTGCAGGTGATGCAGGCATGGTGGTCATGTTCGGATTCCCCGTGAAGGTGGTCCTGCTGCAGTGCGAGCCAGATGGAGCGCTCACACTCGATCCAGTGCAAACGTGTGCCAACGTCAATGCGGATGCGTAGCGGTTGATCCAGTGCGGAGAGAAAGACCCACTCACCCGTTGATGCCGTTTCGATTCCATGATCCGGGGCTTGAATTTGAAGCGAGCCAGAGGAGAGATAGAGAATGCTCGAAAAGGTGCCCTGCGGCCATTCAGTCCATTGGGGTGTTCCCCGTGCGCATTGCCGTGATTGTTGATAGACAAATCCCTCATGCTGGATGAACGTCAGCAAATCCAATTCTACACCACCGATGGCGACGGTGTTCGATTCAGGACGCCTGAATGGACAGTATGTCATGGATGTTTGCATGGATGACGAATGATATTGAGAATCAGTCTCTTTAATTCAAACGAAAAATGCTCCTTTGCATTTTCAAGTTTGGAAGTTTCACACTGGAGGCGCGTGATCGGTTCGAGAACGTTCAACCTGACTTGTGCAGGTTGCGGTATGCCTTATTCACCAAGGTTTCCACGTCTTCGGAAATATCGAGCACGATGGCTTCCTGCGGCTCCTCAAGGGTGGAAAACTGGCTTTTGAGCAAGGATGCAGGCATGAAGTGATTGCGCAGTTTCATGCGGGTGTAGATTTCATCAAAACTGCCTTTTAAATAGATGAATCGTGCATGCACCAGACCAGTGATAAGGTGATCCCTGTATCGCTGTCGCAGTGCCGAGCAGGCGAGAACGACCCCATTGTATTGATGGTCTTGCAGTAACTTTGACAGGATATCGAGCCAGGGGATGCGGTCGGTATCCTGGAGCGGCTGCCCCGATTGCATCTTGGCAATATTTTCGGGTGGATGAAAATCATCGGCATCGAGAAAGGGCACGTTTAGACGTTTGGCCAAACGTTTGCCGACAGTTGTTTTCCCACAACCCGAAACTCCCATGACAATTACAACAGGCGCAGGAGCTGTGCTGTCAGGCATTGATTTCAACGATTGCGATGGAGTTAAGTTGAACGATTTGGTTTCAACGCGGGGCGGATGGGGCAGTTTTTGTCCCTGTTACACGCACGAATACTTCCTGCACCAGAGATCCCAGTTGTATCGAATAGCGGTAAATCCCCGGAACGCGCTTCACAAATGAGACTTCGCCACTGGGTTCATTCGAAAAGACTCCGTCCACATTGGCAGGAGACTGCCCGGGGCTGCTACGCACAATGGGAATGCCACCTGTGCTATTCCAACGGATGGAAAATGGCGAACCGAGTGCGACCTCGCTGTTCGAAGCCCAAATCTGGACTGCGGCGTTGCTGTAGGAGTCTGGATGGGGGATCACGTCAATGCGTACATTCTCCGCGTGGATCTGTTGTCCCGGAGCAGACGCCGGACCGGGTACAGCCTTGCTGCGCACCGCAAAAACGTAGGAACCGGGTGCGGGTGGATGCCACAGAATGGCACCCATCGGGGCATTGGAATAGTGAGTGGGCAAGCCGTCTGGGTTGCTTTGGCTGCTCCAGAATTCGACGATGGGGGACTTTCGATCTGCATCCCAGGCAATGACCACTGGCTGCCCGACGTAGGTTTGCCGTTTGTCAGAAAGGATGCGCGCATATTGACCATCAGGAGTCCAGTCTTCCCAGATTTGATTGTTGTAATCAAAAACCCGGTTGCCATGCGTATCGACGTAGATCCAGTTTCCCCGCTGCTTTGACCAGTAATGGGGGGCAAGCTGTGGCGTAGTCCAAAGCCAGCCTTGTTTGCTGGTAAAATAGTGATGAACCCCAGTTGCATGATCGGGCAGGCTGTAAGTGATGCCCATGGCGTCGGAGCGGAAGAACATGCCGCCCAAATTGCGAAAACGTCCCATCCCATTGCGTTGGTAGCTGCCATCTCCATTCACATGAACACGTTGCATGCCTGCGATCTCGGCTGTTACCCAGTTCCAATTGCGGTCGACGGGAGTCACTCCGTCGGGCAAAAACAGCTGATATTTTGATGCTTGAGCAATGGCTGCTGTGTTTCCGATCGGACCCGGGTGAGCCGCAGGGTTCCAGGCATTTTGAGTGGTCCAATAGTGGCCACCGTATGGATCGGAGGCGTTTTGAGAGCGGGTATGGCCGACACCGAAGTAGGGGTACAGCGGGTTGGCAACTCCATCTCTGGGTAGCCCGAACAGGGATTCCCGGTGTCCGGTGGTTGAGCGTTCCCAAGCGTCAACCGCAGCAGCTGCGTTAGTGTATCCGGCAGCGAGGTTTTCGAAGGTCTGCGAGAGAAAGCCCGGGGCATCCCCAAAATAGTAGGTAATCAGATTGCCTTGTGGATCACTGTGGGCGAAATAGCTGCGGTTGGCGAGATCATCCGATTTTGCCTTGGCATAGAGCGTCAATGCCGGATCCAGAACAATAACGGGGCGTTGCTGCAGGGGATGCTGCGCAATGCGCTGGATCAGTTCCAGCTCCTGCTCGCTCAGAACATAGGATTTCTGCAGTATGGCTGCGCCGTTTGCATGGTAACCCGTGATGAGGTCGGTTTGCGGCAATGCGTGCACATTTCCTGTCAACACAGAGCACATGCAGAGTGCCAGCAACCAATTGGAAACCAGTGAATGGAAGGGACGGGATGGCGATATTCTCATGAGCAAGTGCGCAAAGTGTCTGTCATTCGGGTGATGATGGGTCAGGGAAAAGCCATATTCCGGTTTCCGGTGGAATCAACCCGAGAATCGCATTGCAATCGATTCATGCGATGGATCCGGGCAAGGCAACGGCACATTTCCACTGCTGTGTTTTTCCAATCCATCGAGCACGGTGAATCAATAGATCACTACAACAGAGATGATGCCAGCAGGGAAGCAGGCGGACTGAATCCGGATGGTGTCAGAATAATCGGGAGTAAGGGAATTCGATAAACGCTCTTGCTATGAGGGTAATAGATCAGAGAACTCCCTGAGAGAGTGCGAGTTCTTCGGGCAGCAGGGTCGCATCGAGAGCAGCATCTTGCAGTTGATCTGCAACTTCTGAACCTCCAGCACGAGTGGCAATGAGCGAGGCATAGTAGGCTACCTCTGCAATTTCAAAATACCGCGGATTCAGTTTCTGCATCAGCTCCCAGGCTTCTGCATACCGTTGGTTCATGTAGAGTGTGAAAGCGTAGGTTGTTGTCGGAATGGGTCTTCCCGGATAAGCTTCGTGCAGTGCTTCCGCCCGCTCGAGTTGTGAAGCAGGATCTTTCCCTGACAACAGGGCATACATGATCAGATTGTTGCGGATGTTGTCGTTGGAAGGAAGCACCCGGTGTGCACGCAGAGAAAGTTGATGAAGGCGTTCGGTAGCCTTGCGTGCATAATAATGGGAATGGAGACGTTGATAGGCCCATTCGGTATGAACGCTTTGTTGCAGCATATCCTCGAGCAATGCGATTTGCCGGGATTCGAAGGCTGGCCAATTATCCGTGGCCTGGATGAGATTGCGTGCCGCCTGAAGCGAGGATTGGATCTGGGAAACCGCATCCTGCCAATGCTTGCCGGATTGCGTCGCATTGCCACGATGGTGATGCATCCGCGACAACAGTGCGTGGCGATAATAGTTGAGCACGCCCCAGTCAGCGTTTGCGATCAGAGCTTCCAGTTCATCCCACTTGGATACGGAGGCGGTTGCTTCGGCAATCAGGATGCGGTAGGAAAGCTCACCCTGAAGCGGTGATTTGGTGTCGAGCACACTGCACCACTCCAGGAGCAGATCGGCTTGCCCTGCCTGAATCAGGCTTCGGGCCACTTCTTCAAACAACGAAAGCGGTGGATTTGTATGGACAAAAAGTTCGGACGGAGCCGATTCGGGGCGGTGGTAAATGATCAGCTTGAGATAGGCTGCCACTTCCCGCCAGGTTGCGTTGTCCCGCTGGGCAAGGTTTTGGGCCAGGGCGATTGCACTCTCGTGGTCGGATTGGCTCAACGCATAGCTCAGCATAACCCGCCATACATCGGGCAAGCGTTCCGGAATAGCAGCGATATCTGCCATCAGTCGGTTGATTTCTTCCATCTGATCCGGGTTGCCTTTCCGCAGTAAAATGTTGAGCAGGTTGAGCTTGAGGTCTGCGGAATCAGGTGAGGCATCAAGCGAACGACGCGTGAAGCGCTCGGCCTGTTGCAGGTCTCCGATGCCCAGATAATAGCCCGTAAGCAAATTGTGGTATTTGGATTCCTGTCCAGTGGAAGGCAGGGTCGTGTCGAGCACGGTTTTTGCGTCGTTAAAAAAAGCGTTTCGGATCAGTACTTCCGCGTATCCGAGGCGGATTTCGCTGTCATCGGGAAAACGCTCATGCCAGCGCTTCCACCAGAATACTTCGCTTTTGTCCAGAAACAGACTGGAAAAATGGGCCATTTGACGAAGGGCATGAGGGTGGTTTGGGTTGGCATCCAGAATTTTCCCATACCAGAACGATGCCACCTGCCAGGTGCCGTCCTCAATCGCCTGATCACCAAGATTCTGGTAACGCTGGATACGGAAATATTGAAGTGCCAGCCAACCAAACGCACCGACCACAATCAATGTAAGCAAAGAAATGAGAACTATCGTGAATTTTCGAGGGAGAGCATGCATGGTGTATGGGAAACTGGGCAAAGCGGAAGGCTATTCTTATTTCCCAGCAGATTCAAGTTTCAGATCCATGCATTTGAGAACTCTGTGAAAGGAAAATCGGATTTTTTGTACTTCCCGCTCAATTCGACTTGGGATTTTGAAGGCGAATTGCGTGGCTGGTGGGATGAAGATTTATCTCGATACGGCAAATCTGGAAGAAATCCGTCAGGCATCGGAATTGGGCATCGTGGATGGAGTGACAACCAATCCTGCGCTGGTCGCACGAGAAGGGGCGAACTCCCTCGAAAACACCAAAACCCACTTCGCTCGCATGTGTGAACTGACGGAGGCTGGGCTGCAGCAATTTTTCAGGGCCTACCATGGGACTCCCAATAGGGCAGGAAAGGAAGGGTAAGCTTGCAGGGGTAGCGGTCGAAAAACGTCAGTGAGACTGCACATGCAGGTGCGCAGTCTCACTGACGAAAGGATTATCGGTAGCGGGCCTGCCAGTCTTCCGGAACGTGCACAACGCAGATGTTCATGCTGCGGTCATCCTCAGAAAGCATGGCCGACTGGAATTGAATGCGCGTTCCATCCCGGCTGAACGTCGGATGCACATGGTCCTGCGCGGAAACCTTGTGCCCGGTTGTGAGCAATAACGTTTCAGAAGTGTGGCGATCAATGAGATAGAGACTGCGGGAGAAATCGTCGCCGACGGCCCAGTTTCCATCCGGTGAGCCATGGACGTGCCAATACCCACTACCTTCGTGGGTCTGACCCGCAATACGCATTTCACCAGTTCGCAGGTTCACAATACCGAGTCCGGTGGGTTTTTCCCTGCTGCCGCATTCGCCCCATTCATCTTTGAAGCCCGGTTCCCGATGTCCCATGATGGCAAATGCAACCTCATCGGGAGTGATGACAGCCTCGTGTGTCACCCATTCATAGTCCGCTTCTGGATAGAGTGGTCGCAGTCCGCTTCCGTCAGCCTTTACGGTCCAGGTGCGCTGGGGTGCCTTTCCGCCCGTCTCCCAGCAAAAAACGATTTCACCCGGAACCCAGGGATTGGTTTGGAGGTGTCCCATCTGAAATCCCACTGCAGTGACGATATCGATTTCGCCGGTTGTGAGATCCATTTTGGCGATGCCACTGGGTCCGGCCCCCATGTTGCGAGGGCCGAAGTTTTCGTAAATGGTAGCGTCAGCAGGCAGGTGTTTGGCTGCTTCTTCCTTTCCAATTCGAAAATAGGCAATGTCCTCGTTGGCATCGAGATCCATGTCACCTCCCGATCCCATGTGCTTGGGGATGATTCCGCACACGCGCTCGTAGGCTGATTTTTCCCTCAGCTTTCCGGCTTCGCTGTCACGGAAAAGAGATTCCAGATCGATTTCGACGATTTGGCGATCTCCACCCTCAGGTCCACCTCTCCAAACCGGGGGCGATCCAGGGGGGATGGACGGATCCCGCACGATGTAGAGCTTCATCGATTTCTGGGCGATGCAGACCTGTCCCATATAACCTCCCTCAGTGACCTGAACGAGATCCCCTGTTTGTTCGTGTACGGCTATCAATTCACCCTTCACTCGGTTGGAGCGAAAGATGACCCATTGGCCGTCGGCGGTCCACTGCGGATGGGTAGGGTAGATTTTGGAATCACCAGCAGGCGTGCTGGTGAGAAAGTAGAGATCGAACCCGGTAACGGGATCTTTCACCACCTTGCGTTCGGAAGGGAAACGCTGCCCGAGTTGCGCCTGCAGCGCTGAACTCAGCAACGCAAAACAGAGTAGGGTAAGGGTAACAATGAACGAGTGCTGTTTCATGGCGGAATCCTATGAGCTTTGCGGGTTGAGGTCAAAGGGGCTGCCCTGGGTCCGTAAGCCTTACAGTCTGATCGGACCATTCATTTCCGAATTTTCAAACATCGGTCACTGCGTTCTGAACAATGCTTGTCGATTCCCGTGTTGCATGTGGAATTGAATTTGCTATGCATGATCCATGTTCTCTCGGCGATATTTGCTGCCCTTCATCCTTTCGGCATTCCTCATCAGCTTTACCTGGGGTGACCTCATTGTGTTGCAGGGAGGACGAACGATTGAAGGCACGGTTGTGGAATCCAACCCGGATTCGATCATCGTGGAAATGGCGATGGGCAGAGTTACGATATCGAGGTCAAAGGTCCTGCGTATCGAATCGACTCCGCAGGGCGACAAGCGGCGGGACGCGCTCCAATTGGCTGCGACTTTTGAGCAGGAACTGGGGGATCTGAAACGATCACTTTCGAGCTTGCACAGTCTCAATGGCAAGTTCTCGGTACTGACTGTGAAAGTACAGCGTGAAGAAGCTGCCGTGCACCGTCTCGAAGACAGTCTGGCGCAACTGCAGCGTCGCCGAACGGAAGCCATCGAGGCGCTGCAACCCTATGCACAATATCATGGGCGGCGTGTTCCCCAGCGCATTTACGAACAGTATGTGAGTGCGCAGACCGCACATCAGGTGGCGTCGGCCCGTGTGAGCGAGCGCGAGCAGGAACTTGCCAATGCACGCCGTGAGTTATCGCTCACGCGCCAGCAGCTCTCCGAGTGCCGAAAGCAGATGCAAGAGCAAGCCCGTTCAATCCGATCACGGCGGGATGAACTTGTAGCAAAGGGCTGCCCCATTGATGAAATGCAAGACATCGACAAGACGCTCGAACGCTATGGTGACGGAGCCTTGTTTCAGCAAATTCCCCTGCGCCGGGAAGGGAACAGTTTTTTTCTCAACGTGCGGTTGAACGATCAAATCACCGAGGAGTTCATTTTGGATACCGGGTGCTCAACCCTGCTCTTGACGCGGGAAGTCGTGGAGCGTCTGGGGGTGCGCAGTGATGCATACCTTGGCGTGAGCACAACCCAGATCGCAGATGGTTCCCTGATTGAAGTGCAGAACGTGTATCTTGATTCGGTGGAGGTAAACGGGGTGAGGGCTGGGCGGGTGCTCGCCCAGTTTGCACTTTCGGAGACTGGCCCCGTTCCCCTGTTGCTGGGGATGAGTTATTTGGAACGCTTTCGTTTCAGCATTGATGCCCAGCGTGCTCTCTTGACCTTGGAATAAACGCCATGCTGCCAAGGCTATCAGTCTTACAGCCTTTCTGTTGCGCAGGAAATCAATGCAGCTGTTTGGCGGTCCGGTGCTGACGTTGTTGCGAAGCGCGATGCAGGTCGTGCACAATGGCTTCGGTGCGGTCCCATCCGATGCATGCATCGGTGATGGAAACGCCATATTGAAGGGTTGATAGGTCTTCAGGAATGGCCTGGTTGCCCTCCAAGAGATTACTCTCGATCATGACTCCACGAATGCTCTCAACTCCGTCGGCAATTTGTGTGCAGACATCGAGGGCGACCTCTGCCTGTCGATGGGGATCCTTCATGGAATTGCCATGACTGAAATCGACGATGAGATTGTCGGGAATACCGGCCTCTCTCATCTGCAGCTCACACTGCCGAATATGAGGGCGCTCATAATTGGGCGTGATTCCTCCGCGCAAAATGAGGTGTCCGTGCGGGTTGCCTCTGGTCCGGATAATGGCCGCATGGCCCTCCGGGTTGATGCTGATGAAGTTGTGGCATCGCGCGGCGGACTGAATGGCATGTATGGCCACTGAAATATCTCCGGAAGTTGCATTCTTGAAACCGACGGCGGAGGTGAGTCCGCTGGCCATTTTGCGATGGCTTTGGGACTCAACTGTGCGTGCTCCAATGGCAGTGTAGGAGATGAGATCCTGAATGTAGGGGGGAGTGACAATGTCCAGAGCTTCGGTGGCAACGGGCAGTCCCATACGGGTAATTTGCAATAACAGCTTCCGTGCGAGGCGGAGTCCGGCTTCAATGTCGAAGGATTGATCCAGATGGGGATCATTGACCAATCCCTGCCAGCCCACGGTAGTGCGGGGTTTCTCATAATAGACGCGCATGAGCAGGACAAGCTCATCTGCCACTTCTGCCGCGAGGGAATTCAGTCGCTGGGCGTATTCGATTGCAGCCTTGGGATCGTGAATGGAGCACGGGCCGACGATGACCAACAGGCGTGGATCGCTGCGGTCGAGTATGGCCTTTACAGCACTTTGTCCCTTTTGAACGGTTTGCACATCGCCTTCGAGCAGAGGGTATTCGTCTTTTAACGTGTTCGGGGAAAGGATGGCACGCTCCTCCTCGATGTGAACATTTTCGATCTGGCGATGTAGCATGGGTCGTTGAATTGTGAAATCGGAATGGGTCTGAATCAGAAGAGTGGCGATGCTACGGCTCCTACAGCAGAGATCGGTGCCGAATCACCCAGACCGTCGAGGGTTTGATTGGCCTTCCGCATGATACCCTGAAGTTCTCCGTACATTTCATCGTCGTTTAGCAATTTTCCGATGGTGGAGTCGGGATTGTTGAGGCTCGTCGAAAACTCCCGTAGATCGGCGATGAGCAGCTCGACCTCCTGTGCGAGGTCCGTTTCTCCATAAATCAGACCACCGAGGGTTCCTTCTCCCTGTTTCACGTGAGCGACGATTTCGCGGGTATCGGTGAGCAGAGCCTCGCCCTCGGTCAAGGTCGACTCGAGCTGGGCGGAAATGCTTTTGAGGTCGTTGTAAATTTCGTCCTTCATGAGCAGCTGACCGATAGTGCCCTCGCCGGATGCGATCTGGGTTGTGATGGTATCGAGATTGGCAAGCGTCTTTTTCAGGGATTCCTCGTTCTCCCGAATCATGTCACCGATGGCCTGAAAAATGCCGTCCTCACCCTCGCTTGAGCCGAGGATTTGCTGGAAATTCTCCAGTGCACCACCGATTTGCTGACTGAGCGAACCGATTTCATTGACCACATGATTGATATCATATCCCACTGCAGTCGGGATGCTTCCACCGGGAGCGATTGCTGCCGTTTCCTGCCCCATCTGGATGGAGACCATGTTGTTTCCGAGTAGCCCGGCCATTCCAATGGTGGCAACCGAGTCTGTGGGGATCTGGTACCCCTTGTCGATTTTGAAAACTGCTGTGGGGGTTCGCCCCTGAAGTCCGGTGCTCTGTACGCTTCCGATGCGAACGCCGGCCATGCGCACATCGTCGCCGACCCGAAGTTGAAGCAAGGTTTCAAAAGTTCCGGTGATTTCGTAACCCTCTGATTTTTTGATGGATTCATCGCTGAGTTGCTCAAATACGGTCAAAATAAGGGCCAGACCCAGGATGAAAAAGATGCCAACGCTGACGGTTTGTGACT
Source organism: Puniceicoccaceae bacterium (assembly GCA_040224245.1). Taxonomy (NCBI): domain Bacteria; kingdom Pseudomonadati; phylum Verrucomicrobiota; class Opitutia; order Puniceicoccales; family Puniceicoccaceae; species Puniceicoccaceae bacterium. Next base: position 15,732 of record JBEGIR010000015.1, read on the forward strand.
TGTTCATGATACTTAGAGTTTCTTAAATCGTGGTTCTTCAATATTGATTTCCGGGGACAGGAAGTCCTGGACGATGGGGTCCGGATTGGATCGGAGCTCCTCGGGGGACTGAACGGTAAGCAGTTTGCCGTGGTGAAGCAGGGCGATGCGGTCTGAGATGGCTTCGGCGAGATCGCGGTCATGGGTGACGACGATGCTCGTTACTCCAGTTTCATTCCGCAGCGTGGCGATGATTTCGCTGATGGTTGCTGCCATGATGGGATCGAGCTCGGAAGTGGGCTCGTCATAGAGCAGAAGTTGCGGTTCCATCATGAGTGCACGCGCAATGGAGACACGCTTGCGCATGCCGCCGCTGAGTTCGGCCGGGAGTTTTTGAGCGGCATTTTCGAGCGAGAGAATGCGCAAGGTTTCCATGACGCGCTCGCGAATGGTTTTTTCCGGGTAGAGGTGATGTTCGCGCGGGTAGAAGGCCAAATTGTCAAAGACTGACATGCTGTTGAACAGAGCACCCGCCTGGAAAACCATGGTGGTCCGGATGTTTTCGTGAGTGGACTTGTCGGCAGCATCCATGCCGTCGATGAGCACTCTTCCACTGGTTGGACGAAGCAGGCCGATGACGGTGCGAAGCAGTACAGATTTTCCCGCTCCGCTGGCTCCCATGATCGCAAAAATTTCCCCGGGTTCAATGACCAGGTTGATATCCTGCACTACTTTGTGGTCTCCAAATTGGATGGAGACCGCCTCAATTTCCACCTTGACCTTGCGGGCGGTCGAGTTGGATGCGGACAGGGTGGGTTCGTTTCGTTTGGACATGCGAATGGACCTAGAGTTGAGCGCGGGTGATGAAAAAATCAGTGAGCAGGATGAAGATCATCGAAGTGACCACGGACTTGGTGACCGAGTTTCCGATCTCCCGGGGGCCTCCGGTGGTCACCAGACCCTGATTGCAGGAAATGAGGACGACGGCCACACCGAAGACCCATGCCTTGGTCAGTCCGTCAAACAGGTCTCCCGGTGCCATGAAATCCTTGAGATTGCGCCAGTAGATGTGGGAAGCCAGCTGGATGAAGTTGGTATATTTTGCGACCAGCATGCCTCCGAGCCATCCGATCACGGTCGCAATGATGGTGAGAATGGGCATGATGAACAGACCCGCCACCAGACGGGGGAGCACCAGGATTTTTTCCGGGGCGATGTTCATGGTCTTGAGTGCGTCAATTTCACTGTAAACCTTCATCGAGGCGAGTTCGGCCGTAATTGCCGAACCGACTCGACCCGCAAGCAGAAAGGCCACCATGACGGGTGCGAGT
>JBEGIR010000016.1 GCA_040224245.1 Puniceicoccaceae bacterium
GTGCATAGTGCGGGAAATCTGGCCGCACTTCGGGGCTGTGTCGACATGCGAGAATGAAAAAGATAGCAATCATTGGAATGGGATATGTGGGGCTTCCCCTTGGCATCCGATTTGCGGAATCCGGTGTGAATGTAATCGGGATTGATGTGGATGCCAGCAAGGCCGAGCAGTTGAATCGTGGAGAGAGTTACATCCGCCACATTGATGCTGGCCACATCCGTCCTTTGGTGGAGTCCGGGCAGTTTTGTGCAACTGACGATTTTTCTGCCATTGCGGAGGTTGAGGCGGTTATCATCTGCGTTCCAACTCCTCTTGACCGTCATCAGCAACCGGACTTGAGTTTTGTATTGCAGACTGGGGCATCGATCGCTCCGTTTCTTTCATCGGGGGTCACACCCAAACTGGTGGTGCTCGAATCGACGACTTATCCGGGAACGACCGAAGAGGAATTGAAGCCCATTTTGGAATCCGGATCAGGCCTGCTTGCAGGTGAGGGATTTCATTTGGCCTATTCGCCTGAGCGGGAAGACCCTGGTCGTAAGGATCATTCGGTGAAGACCATTCCAAAGGTCATGGGAGGATACACGCCGGAGTGCCTCCGACGCTGTGTGGAACTGTACAGTATTGCTGTTGAGCAGCCCTTTCCAGTGAGTTCGTGTCGCGTAGCTGAAGCCACCAAACTGACCGAGAACATCTTTCGTTCAGTTAACATCGCCTTGGTGAATGAACTGAAGGTTGTTTATGATTCGATGGGAATTGATGTGTGGGAAGTCATCGATGCGGCGAAGACCAAACCGTTTGGGTTCATGCCATTTTACCCCGGTCCCGGACTGGGAGGACACTGTATTCCCATTGATCCCTTTTATCTGACATGGAAGGCCCGCGAGTTTGACTTGCGAACCCGTTTCATCGAGCTGGCCGGAGAGATCAATACCAGTATGCCTGATTATGTGATCTCAAAAGTAGCAGATATGCTCAATTCAACTGGCAAACCGCTCAAGGGATCCCGCATTCTACTGCTTGGTCTTGCTTACAAACCCAATGTGGATGATGACCGCGAGAGTCCCAGCTATGTTCTGATTGATCGACTCGAGGCAAAGGGTGCCACTGTCGATTACCATGATCCGCAGGTTCCTGTTATCAAACCGACTCGTGAACATGGGCACCTGGCGGGTCGCAGGAGTGTTGAGATTTCGGACAGTTTTGATCTGATTCTGCTCTCGACGCACCATCAGGAATACATTGATTTTGATTTTTCCGAATATGTAACACCCATCGTGGATACTCGTAGTTGCCTGCGTTTTCCGCCCAAAACCTATTGCAAAGCGTAAATCTGTTTTTTTATTCCGGAAAACCGTGATGAAGGCAGCATTTACCCCTCCCTGCTCTGATGGGAGAAAACCTTACAAACGAAAGAAACATACATGTGTGGAATAGTAGGATACATTGGAAATCCGAAAAAAACCCGTTCCGTCCTGGTAGAGGGACTCAAACGCCTTGAATACCGCGGTTACGATTCTGCGGGTGTCGCAATGCTGGAGAATGGCACCCAGGCACTGCACGTCATTCGGCGAGTGGGGCGTGTGGACAATCTGGATCAGGCTTGCCGCAAGCAGCTCCCTGAACACTTTGGAGCGATTTCCGGCATCGCTCATACTCGCTGGGCCACCCATGGTGGAGTTACCGAAAAAAATGCTCATCCGCATCAAAGTTCCGATGGCAAGATCATTCTGGCACACAACGGTGTGATCGAGAATTACGAATCCATTCGCAACTTTCTGGAGACGCAGGGGTACACATTTTCTTCGGAAACCGACACGGAAGTGTTGTGCAACCTGATTGCCTACCATTACGCGAAAGAACCCGAATCCAACAATGGACTCGGGAAATTTGCGCGCGCTGTTCGCAAAACCTTCAATCACGTGGAAGGTACTTACGGAGTTGCTGTGCTCTGTACTGATTTTCCAGAGATGATGGTTGGAGCGCGCAAGGGCTCTCCCCTTATTTTGGGAGTTGGAAAGGACGAATGCCTGCTTGCCAGCGATGTTTCTGCCGTGATCGCGAATACCAATAACGTGGTCTACCTCAACGATGGGGAGCTCGTGGAAATCACCCGTGATTCGTATCACATTGCCAACTGGGACTACAGCTCGATCGAGCCGGTTGTGCATACGGTGGACTGGGCGATTGAAGATGCGGAAAAAGGCGGGTATGAACACTACATGCTCAAGGAGATCTTTGAGCAGTCCAAGTCCCTTGAGAACGCCATGCGAGGCCGGTTTTCCGAGGATGCAAGCACGGCCAAGTTTGGAGGACTCAATATCGACGTCTCCCAGCTGCGCCAAATGGACCGTATTCTGATTCTGGGGTGCGGTACTGCCTGGCACGCTGCCATGGTGATCGAGTATCTGATTGAAAAATACGCGCGGATTCCGGTGGAGGTGGAGTATGCTTCGGAGTTTCGCTATCGCAATGCACCGCTCGACAAAAATACACTGGTTGCTGTGATCAGCCAGTCGGGAGAAACCATTGATACACTGGAGGCACTCAGAGAGGCGAAACGCAAGGGCTACCACACGATGGCGATCACCAATGGGGTGGGTTCCACCATCGCAAGGGAGTGCCACGGGGGCATTTACCAGCATGCGGGTCCGGAAATCGGGGTTGCATCAACCAAGGCATTCACCTCACAGGTATTGATTGGGGGTATGTTTGCGCTCTACCTCGCGCGTTTGAGGGATATGAGTTATGGTGAAGGACGTGAGCTTGTTGCCGAATTCCGCAAGATTCCGGATCTGGTTCATCAGGTATTGCAACAAGTGGATTTGATCCGTGAGATCGCCAAAAAATACTCAAAATATCCTGATTTCCTCTTTCTCGGACGGCAGTCGCTTTTCCCGATTGCGCTGGAAGGTGCACTCAAGCTCAAGGAAATTTCCTACATTCATGCGGAGGGGTACCCGGCTGCCGAGATGAAGCACGGTCCGATTGCGTTGGTGTGTGAAGAGTGTCCCTCCGTCTTTTTTGTGGAAAGTGACGAGATTCAGAACAAGGTGGTGGCCAACATGCAGGAGATCAAGGCACGAAAGGGCAAGATCATCTGCATCCAGTCGGAAGACTGTGCGATCCCTTCCGGGCTGGCGGATGATATCATCACGCTGCCCAAGGTTCACAGCATGTTGATGCCGGTGATCGCTACGATTCCGGTACAGTTGTTGAGCTATTACATTGCGGTGGAGCGAGGCTGTGATGTGGATAAGCCGCGCAATCTTGCCAAGAGTGTGACTGTTGAATAGGGTGAATTCATGCATGAGCTGCAAAGTCCGATGGAATCCGGCAACGAAGCCCAGTCGGGATTACTTTCCGGCAAGGTAATCCTCCTGGGGGTTACAGGTTCGATAGCGGCCTACCGCGCGGCCGACATCACGGGCCAATTGGTCAAGTGGGGGGCGGATGTCCATGTCATCATGACCGAAGCAGCGACTCGCTTCATTGCTCCATTGACCTTTCAAACCCTGTCACGCAATCCGGTTTCGGTCAGCATGTGGGAGGAGATTCGCGAGTGGGAGCCGGGACACATCAGCCTTGCCGACCGTGCACATCTGCTGCTGGTGGCACCTGCTACGGCCAATACGATCGCACACTTTGCACAGGGACTGGCGCCGGATTTGTTGAGCAACATTTATCTGGCAACGCGCGCTCCGGTAATGATTGCCCCGGCAATGAATGGAAAAATGCTCGACCATGAGGCAACACAGCAGAACCTGCAGCTTCTTCGCGCAAGGGGGAATACGATTCTGGACACTCAGTATGGCATGCTTGCCTGCGGCTATGAGGGAAAAGGAAAGCTGGCATCCGTGCAGCAAGTTTGCGAGGCGGCAAGGCAGGTGTTGTTGGAATCCCGCGCTTGAAGTCCTGTATCAAGCGTGACTGTGGTTCAGAAAACTGGTCACTGAACTGAAGTTCTGTTCGGTGAAATTGCGGCATCAGGCTGACCGTGTCGGGATAAAATCTGGATTAACCTTGCGTCATTGCGTTCTCCTGCCAAAGAATCAGTTTTTAAGACTTGATTTGCTGGATCGATGCATCTAATAAATCGTTCGATTACTTATCGTTAAGTAGTCAATTATAATTACTTCTAATCAGAAATCATAAGGGAATCGCACATGGCGACTAAAATCGGAATCAACGGATTCGGCCGCATTGGCCGTCTTGTTTTTAGAGCAATCGCAGACCAGGGTCTGCTGGGAAGCGACGTCGAAGTTGTTGCTATTAACGACCTTGTCCCGGCTGACAACCTGGCTTACCTGCTCAAGTACGACTCCGTTCAGGGTCGTTTCAACGGCACGGTTGAAAGCGCGAAGCAAAGCGCGGACTCGGCAGCCGATGACATGCTCATCGTCAATGGCCAGAAGATCAAGTGCCTGTCAATGCGGGTACAGCCGAAGGATATTCCCTGGGGAGACCTGGGCGTGGATATCGTGATCGAGTCAACCGGGCTTTGGGTGGACGACAAGAATGCACAGGGTCACATCGATGCTGGTGCCAAGAAGGTCATCATCTCCGCTCCAGCAAAGGGTAACGTAAAGACGGTGGTGATGGGCGTGAATGATAACACGCTCACTGCTCAGGATACGCTGATCTCAAATGCATCCTGCACGACGAACTGTCTGGCTCCGATCACCAAGGTGATTCTGGATAATTTTGGCATTGTTGAAGGACTGATGACCACGGTTCACAGTTATACCGCAACGCAAAAGACGGTTGACGGCCCTTCGATGAAGGACTGGAAGGGTGGACGCAGTGCTGCGATCAACATTATTCCGGCATCGACAGGTGCAGCAAAGGCTGTGGGTCTGGTGCTTCCGCAAGTCCAGGGCAAGTTGACCGGTATGTCGTTCCGTGTGCCGACTCCGACGGTTTCGGTTGTGGATTTGACGGTGAAGACCGAAAAGAAGACTTCCTATGCGGAAATCTGCCAGAAGATGAAAGAAGCGGCCGAAGGTCCCCTCAAGGGCATTTTGGAATACACTGAAGATGAAGTGGTCTCTTCGGACTTCATCCACTGTTCTGCCTCCTCGATCTTTGATGCAGGTTCGGGCATTGGGCTGAGCGACACGTTCTTCAAGCTTGTTTCCTGGTATGACAATGAGTGGGGTTACAGTAACCGCTGCGTTGATCTTCTGAAGAAGATTGCTGCGCTCTGAGCTGAACATCTCGCTGCAGAGCATTTTTAAAAACCATCAAAAAGGCGAGTTGCTCACGACTCGCCTTTTTGTCTATCTGAATTCCCGTGGCAATTCGCCACACCGGACAACATTTCTCCAAATTCAATATGAGTAAGGTAAAGACCATTCGCGACGTAGCACTCAAAGGAAAGCTCGTGTTTGTGCGCGTTGATTTTAACGTACCCGTTGAGGGTGGTGTCATCACAGATGATACCCGCATTCAGGCTGCAGTTCCCACGATCCAGTACCTTGTGAAGTCGGGAGCCAGAGTTGTGCTTTCGAGCCACCTCGGACGT